>DATIPJ010000670.1:0-28022 GCA_035472155.1 Kofleriaceae bacterium | reverse complement strand
GGTTCGCTCGGATCGGAAGAAGCCTGTACGAGGTTAATGCGACGGCGGTGATTGCTGCCATATCGGCCCCCCGCCGGGTGGCGACCGGATTTCGGACACTGTCCGGGCGCCGGACATCATCTGCGGCTAACTGCATGAGATCCCGTCGCGACTCGTTGGCCAGCATCTTGATCGCGGCGTAGGTGTGCTTCCACGCCAGGTCCTTCCACGTCAGTTCTACTTGATCACACGTCGCTGCACGCAACGCCAATTCCTGTTGCGCCCGGACAAGGCGACCAACAACGGCTTCCTGTACTGCCTTATCGACGCCGCGCGGCGGTGCGAGATCGATGTCGTGCTGCCGTGCGCGATGAGCAATCACTATCACGTGGTGATCTATGATCGGGCGGGTCGCTATCCGGAGTTCATCGAGCACTTTCACAAGCTGCTGGCTCGCAGCCAGAACGCGCTGCGCGGCCGGTGGGAGAACATGTGGTCGTCGGAGCAGACCTGCGTCGTGAAGCTTGCCGACCGCGAGGCAGTAATCGACAAGCTGGTGTACGCGGCGACCAACCCGGTGCTCGATGACCTGGTCGACCGCGTTCACCACTGGCCGGGCGTCAACGGCCTCGCGGCGCTGCTGGCCGGCCGTTCGCTGCGCGCGACGCGACCGCTGCACTTCTTCCGTCCGAATGGTCCGATGGCCGAAGCACTCGAGTTGTCGCTGACCATTCCGGCCGAGCTCGGACCCGCAGCCGAGTTGCTCGCGGAGCTACACGAACGCGTCCGCGCGGTGGAGCACGAACACGCGGTCGATCGCCAGCGCCGCGGCCGGCGGGTGTTGGGCCGACGCGGTGTGCTGGCGCAGTCATGGCGCGCTCGACCCGCTACGGTCGAGCCGCGGCGAAACTTGCGACCCCGCGTCGCGACCCGAAGCAAGTGGGCGCGGATGGAGGCATTGGTACGCAATCGCAGCTTTGTCGTGGAGTACGCTGCTGCGCGCGAGCGCTGGCAGGAGGGTCTGGCCGTCGTGTTCCCTCCTGGTACGTACTGGTTGCAACGGTTCGCCGCGGTGGCGGTGATCGAGGCGTGACGCGTCCAGGCTGCCGCAATCTTGAAGCGCTGTATTGACAGCGATCGAAAGCTCGGATTCCTGGTCGCGCTGCTTTGTGGCGTCGTGTATGAGGAACGCCCGTTGAGGGCGGTCGTCGGCACGTTCGTCCATGGGCTCACGTGAGCCGATGCACCGCAGGGCCGCCAGTGCGGCCTTCTGGTCACAGGTGGTCTCGGCATCCTCGTCGAAACAACCCTGTAGGCGGTGCTTTAGCAGGTGCTTCCCGCGTAGGGGTGCTTCCTGTCGAAACAAACCCCGTAGGGGTTGCTTCAACGGACCGGACTTAGAGCCAGGACTCACTCAGCGTCCACAGCCGGTCCGCGAGCGCCGGGTCGCACGCCCACGGCTTGACGCCGTAGCCCTCCGTGAAGTCGGCGGACACCGCGTTCGCGATATCGCAGTCCTCGCAATAGACGCCACCCATGCCTGAGAGCTGCGGGCTGGTCGCCGCCCACACCGTCGTCGCCGCACCTTGCTCGGGTGTCTTGACGCCGCCGCGGACGGTGGAGGCCGTGGTCGCCAACTCCTCCTTCGTCATGTGGCGCGACAGCTCGGTGATGATGCCGCCGGGATGGACGGCGAACGAGTGGATGTTGTCGGCTGCGCCGCGGGCGTCGAGGCCGCGCGCGAACAGCGCGTTCGCGGTCTTCGACTGGCCGTATGCGATCCAGCGGTCGTACGGGCGGTGATGAAAGTGCGGATCTTCGAAGTCGACCGGGCTGCGCTGGTGACCGCGCGACGACAGCGCGATGACGCGGGCGCCGGCGGCGCGGCGCAGAGCGGGGAGTAATCGCACGGTCAGCTGGAAGTGACCGACGTGGTTCGTGGCGAGCTGCGACTCGAAGCCGCGGCTGTCGCGCTCGAGCGGCGCTGCCATGATGCCTGCATTGTTGATGAGCAGATGCAGCGGCCGGCCGGTCGCGAGAAATGCCGCCGCGAACGCGTCGACCGATGCTGGGTCCATTAGCTCCATCGTTGTGAGCTCGACCCGGGGCACGCCGGCGAGCGCCGCGCGCGCCTTGGTGTGAGATCGAGCTGGCACGATGACGGTGGCGCCCGCACCGGCGAGGGCGCGGGTCGTCTCGAGTCCGATGCCCGCGTAGCCGCCGGTCACGATCGCGATGGTGCCCTCGAGCGATCGGCCACCGAGCACCTCGGTCGCCGTCGATCGGCTACCGAAGCCGGACTGGATGGGAGCTTGATTCGTCATGCGGAGACGGTAGGGCTCGCGCGGTGATGCAACAAGCGAGATAATACGAACGATCTAATGAACAATATCGAACAATCGCGGTTCGCGTTCTCGGAGCTCTCGGGTGTGGTGGCCGTCGCGTCGCACCGGAGCTTCCGCCGCGCGGCGGCCGAGCTCGGGGTGTCGGCGTCGGCCCTGAGCCACGCAATCGCGAGCCTTGAAGACCGGCTCGGCGTGCGGCTGTTTCATCGCACGACGCGGAGCGTGTCGCTGTCGGAGGCCGGGGCGCGGTTTGTGGAGCGCGTGCGGCCGGCGCTCGGCGAAATCGCCGGCGCGATGGAGACCGTCAACGCATTCCGGGACACGCCAGCCGGGACGATCCGGATCAATGCTTCGCTGCCCGCAGCCCGGTTCGTCCTCGAGCCACTGGTGCTGCCGTTCCTTGCCGCGTACCCCGACATCACGATTGACCTCGTCACCGAGGGCCGGCTCGTCGACATCGTCGCCGGCGGCTTCGATGCAGGGATTCGTACCGCCGAGCTCGTGCCGCGCGACATGGTCGCCGTGCCGTGTAGCCCGCCGCTCCGGTTCCTCGTGGTCGGGACACCGGTCTACCTCGCGCGCCACGGCACGCCGCGCACGCCGGCCGACCTCCACGATCACGCCTGCATTCGCCGCCGAATGCCGAGCGGCACGCCGCTGCGTTGGGAGCTGGCGAAGGGCGCGCGGGCGCTCGAGGTTGACGTGCCGGGTACGCTCGTGCTCGACGCGGACGAGCTTGTCGTCCTCGCGGCGCTCCGAGGTGTCGGCCTCGCGTGGGCGAACGATTGGATCCTCGCGCCGCACGTCGCAGCCGGTCGGCTGGTCACGTTGCTCGACGACTGGTCACCGGCATCGCCCGGCATCTGCCTGTACTACCCGGCGCACCAGCGCTCGGCCGCGCTGCGCGCGTTCGTCGACTTCGTGCGCGCTCGAACTCCGCCTTCCGCAGTCCCCCCGCGGCGTCGAGCTCCAGTGCGCCGCTCCACCCGGCGGGCTCGCGGAGCTCGGCAACGGTGAGCGCGGGCTACAGCGCTCGCACATTTTCCTCGCTGCCCTCACCCATATTAGTTCTGCGGACGTGTCAGATCTCGGTACGTCCGGATGCTCGCCGGACGCGGCAGTTCACCGGACGTAACCGGACCATGTGTCCTGCGAGCGACTCGGAATGAACTCCGTGGGCCCGGTGCGGTCCTGGTCCCGGTGCGGTCGTGGTCCGGTGCGGGCCTGGTCCGGTGCGAACCTGAGTCGCTGGCCGGTCGGTGCCGGACGTAACCGGACCATCGTGTCCTGCGAGCGACTCGGAATGAACCTCGGTGCGGTCCTGGTCCCCCCGTTGGAATGAACCTCGGTGCGATCCTGGTCGCCTGGAAATGAACCTCGGTGCGGTCGTTGGCAAGCGACTCGGAATGAACCTCGGTCCTGGTCCGCGGTGCGGTCCTGGTCCCCGTTGGAATGAACCTCGGTGCGATCCTGGTGCGGTGCGGTCCTGGGCGGTCCTGGGGGCTCGGTCCTGGGCGGTCCTGGGGGTTCGGTTCTGGGGTCTGAGCGGCGATGGCTCTGGCTCGTCGGATGGTCGCGGGTGTTGCGATTCGCCCAGTAGATCGGATTCGGGTACGAGCCCTGGCCGGACGGACGTTGTGTGGCTCAGGTGGACCCACGCTGCCGGCGTCGGCGTGCGTCGAGGTGGGCGACGGCGACGCCTCGGGGCACGACCATGCGCCACGCCTCGGTGACCAGCTTGCGCATCTTGGCGTGGTCGATGGCGTTCAGTCGCACGCAGACCCAGTTGTATCGCACGTCCGCTGGCTCCGGCATGTGGAACGTGTCCGGCTCGGCCTCGATCAGTGCGGCACGCCATTCCTTCGGGAAGGCGAAACCCATGGTCGTCTCGTCGCGCGAGAATGCCAGGTAGACGATGCTGCCGACCCGGAACTTGACCCGACCGCGGACGAAGTGCTCCGTGGTCCGCGGCAGCGACATCGCGATCCGGCGCACCTTGTCGATCGTGACCATGTTGACAAGATGTACCAGCGACTACGGCCTCGAGCCGAGCGCCGATGCCGACGTGATAGGCCTGGTTCGACCAGGCGTTGCCGATGTAGAGCACCTTGGGCGCGTCGCAAGGTGCGCGAGGTCGAGGTTCGTGCGAACCGTCGGTGCGCCTCACGGGGCCTTGGTCGAGGACCTTATTGAGCCAGCTACCAGAATGCGATGACCAGGGGCATGTCGGAGCTGGATACCTTCACCACAGATGTACACGCGGTCGACGGCTCCCGGCGGAAACAGCTCGGTCATGTGCAGCTGCGCCTGGCACCCTTCGGGTCGTCACCGGCGGTGCGTGCCGATGCGCGCGCGGTCTGGTGGGGGCGGTGACGTCGACCGACGCTGCGTGCGTCTGCACCGAGCTGCGCGAGATGGCGGACGCGTCGACCGCGGCCGCGTGGCATGCACGAGCGTTCGACAGGCCGCGTACAGGGGCGCGGGTCGGCGTTCCTCGGGCATGCACAGGCGACGGCCTTCGGGAGCACGGTGCTCGCGCGCCTCGGGCCGGCACGTGCGACAGATCGCGCGACCGAATGCAATGGATTCTTCACGAAGTGGCTCGGCTCGCCGGGCTCGAACCCGAGGAGGAGCCGCTACAACTCGATCGTTCACTGGTTCGGCGACTCGTTGATGTGGCTGAGCAACACCGCACCTGGATTCCGCCAGTGCGTGTGGAACGTCCTCTTCGACCACTGACTACGGAGACTGCATGCGTCACCTGCTCGATCTCGCTGTCATCCTGTCCATCGGGTCGGCCGGCCTCGCGGCCTGTCAGGTCTCCGAGCCACCGGTGCAGAGCGCCGATGCAGAGAGCCAGGCCAGCGACGACGCCGAGGAAGCGCTCACGGCCCAGGACTGGCAGCTCCTCCACACGCTGTCGCCGCTCCCTGCGGTCCCCGAGGATCGCACGAACAAGGTTGCCGATTCGCCCGCCGCCGCGCGCCTGGGACAGAAGCTGTTCTTCGAGCCCAGACTATCCGGTCCGATCCAGACCGGCACACCGCAGGAAGGCCAGCTCGGCGCGATCGGCGAGGCCAACAAGATCGCCTGCCGCAACTGCCATATGCCGGAATCGGTCTGGCTCTATGACATCCGCTCGAACAACGGCGGACCGATCCCGAACGCGACGGCACTCGGTTCGCTGTGGATGACGCGTAACGTATCGAGCGTGGTGAACACCGTGTTCTACGTCAACGCGCATGGTGGCGCGCACTGGCGCGAGAACGATGGATTCTCGGACTCGGAGTGGTTCGACGCGCAGAGCGAGCCTGAAGGTCCGCCGGTTCAGAACGGCAGCCGCCTGCAGCTCGCCCATGTGCTGTTCGATCATTATCGCGCCGACTACAACGCTGCCTTCCCGGACTGGCCACTCGATCCCGGGCTCGCAAACACCGCGCGATTCCCCGCGACCGGGTCACCGTACACCGACACCGCGAATTGGAATCGCCTGTCGGCTGGCGACAAGGAGATCGTCAATCGCGTCCTGGTCAACTACGGCAAGGCGATCGAGGCCTACCTGCGAAAGCTGGTGAGCCGCAATGCGCCGTTCGATCGCTTCGTCGCCGGTGACCACCGTGCGATCGATCGCGACGCACGCCGCGGCCTCAAGCTGTTCCTCGGCAAGGCCGGCTGCGTGCACTGTCACAACACCCCGCTGCTATCCGACGACGACTTTCACGTCATCGGCCTCGCGATCGACACCACGAAATCGCCCCACGCCGATCCGAACGAGGTCGGCCGTGCGTTCAACCAGCCGCTGATCTGCGATCCCGCCGTCGCCGACGGAGACTTCAACGTCAACGGTCACTTCAGCGACGATCCGGCCACCACGCGGGACGGAAACTTCTGCGGCCAGACCATCCCGCCGGGCCTGTGGCGAACCAAGGGATTGCGCCAGGTCGCCGAGACCGGCCCCTACTTCCGCGACGGCCAGGCCGCCACTCTCGATGACGTCATCGAGTTCTATGACCGCGGCGGCGACCCGACAGGCTCGTTCCTCGGCGGGCCGAAGGAGATCCATCCGCTCCACCTGACCGTGCGCGAGAAGCGCGATCTCAAGGCATTTCTGCGCACCCTGACCGGTGAGCGCATACCGGCGCACCTCGTCCGCGATCTTCACAATCCTTAGTGTTCTCGAGATGCCGGAGCCACCGCCTGACCGAGCGCACGATCGCCAACAGGCCAAGGTATCGGGCGCGATCATCCCCAAGAGCGGCTGCTCGAATCAAGAAGGCCTTCGAGCGACACCCGTCGAGGAGCTGGCGATCGAGACGCCGCGGCTGCGCGATGAGCGCTGTGCGAGACGTCGTCCCAGCCGTGGCCGCTGCGTGGACGTCGGCGTCTCGGCAGTCCACGCGCTCAGCGACTGGCTCAAGCTCGAGATCCGCCGCAGCGGCAAGGTCTGCTACCAGGAGTACTCGCTTGGCCTTCCGACCACGGAGCTCCGCCAGCCCGGCACGACGCAGTCCAGCGGGCGCCACGGCACGGAGAACCTCGCGGCCTCGTGGCCTCGTTCTGGTGCGCGCACGAAGGCTCGCAACGCGGCTCGCGGTGAGGGGACCGCGTGGCCGTCGTTGAGCGGGGCCGCGCGAAGCCTCACGCACTGCGCGCGGCAGCGAGCTCACTCACTGCGCTCGCGCGTTGTACGGTGCGCCACCACGGCGATGGAACGTCGACGTGCGCCGGCACGAACGGGCGGCCGAGCATGGGCGTCAGGATCCGCGCGTGCGCGGTCTCGGCGAGCTCGTAAAGCATCTCGGCGGGCTCGTCCCATGGGTGGAGCCCGAGGTCGAATGTGCCCCAGTGCACGGGCATCAGCGTGCCGCCGCCGAGCTCTGCGAACGCCGTCAGCGCATTCGCCGGTCCGAGGTGGATGTCGCCCCACGCCGGGTTCCATGCGCCGATCTCGAGCATCGTCACGTCGAACGGACCGAACCGCTCGCCGATCATCGTGAACTGAGGATGCGGGCCGGTGTCGCCGGAGAAGAACAGCTTGTGGCGTGGCGTCTGGATCACCCACGACGACCACAGCGTGCGATTGCGATCGGTGAGCGAGCGACCCGAGAAGTGGTGCGCCGGCACGGCCGTGAACGCGAGGTCGTCGCCGAGCATCGCGTGGCGCTCCCACCAGTCGAGCTCCGTGAAGGTCTGCACACCGAAGCGCTCGAGTCGAGCGCCGACGCCGAGCGACGTGACGACCGGAACACCCAGCTTCGCGAGCTCGATCATGCTCGGCTTGCACAGGTGATCGAAGTGATCGTGCGACACGAGGATCGCGTCGAGCTTCGGCAGCTCGGCGATCGTCGCCGGCACCGGGTGGTAGCGCCTGGGGCCAATTCCCGCGAGCGGGCCGATACGGCTGCCGAACACCGGATCGGTGAGCACGCGAATACCGCCCGACTCGATCACCATCGTGCTGTGGCCGAGCCACGTGATGCGCAGGTCGCCCCCCGGCGAGCGCTGCCACTCGGCGAGCGGGCTCTCGACGGGCAGCGGCCCGGGCGGCATGCGCTTCTTGCGGCCGAACAGAAAATCGCCGAGCAGCGAGCCGTCGCCGGTGTAGCGCATCTTCGGGATTCCTGGCGTCGGGTTATGGAAGCGCCCATCGCGGAACTGCGAGGAGGCGGTGATGCGTTCGAGCCGTTCGCCGGCGGTAGTCGTCATGCTGGTCAAACTTGACAACCGCCGACCGGTTTGTCAATCTCAACCGAGATGGCGAAGGTCGCACCTGTCCCTGGTCCGGACGACCTTCGCCGGCGTCGCCTGCTGGACGTCGCCCTCGCCACGTTCCTGCGCTTCGGCTTTCGCAAGACCTCCATGGAGGAGGTGGCGCGCGCCGCCGGACTGTCCCGCCAGGGGCTGTATCTGCACTTCGCGACCAAGGACGACCTGTTCGCAGAGGTCGTGCGCCACGGCCTCGCGACCGCACTCGACGCCGCGCACGCCGAGCTTCGCGACGCCGACGCCTCGCTCGAGGCCCGGCTGCTCGGCGCCTTCGACGCGTGGATCGGGCGGTTCGTGGGCATGACCGGCGGTGACCTCGTCGATCTCCACGAGGCGATCTTGCAGTACGGGCCGGTGATCGCCGAGCACGAGGCGCAGTTCGTCGACGCTGTTGCCGGGGCGCTGCGCGCGTCCCAGGTTGCCGCCGCCTACAAGCCGGCCGGCATCACCGCGCGCCAGCTCGCCGACACGCTCGCCGCGACCGCACGCGGGCTCAAGCACAGCTGCCGCACACAGCCCGAGTTCCGCGCGCGCATGGCGATCGCCTTGCGTGCGCTGTGCATGCCAGCTCGCGAGTGATATCGACCCTGGGTCCACACCCCGAGTCGCTGATTCCGCGATGACGTTTCCCGTGGGGCCCTATCCAAGGTTTGCCCGACGGGCAAGAGGGGAGGTTACGCAAGGTGTACCCGTCGCGAGTTGTGTGCGACGACTTCCGGGTCTCGGCGGAGATCCGTGGGTTGCGCACAGCGCTGAGCGAGCTGGTCGACGCGAGCGGCATCAGAGCTCTTCGTGGGAGGCAATCAGATGGTGGCGCGCATGGTAGCGCGGCCGGTGTCTTGGCGCGCGCGTCCTGCAGGATGTCGAGGTCCTCGTCTGCGTGGTGAGCAGGCCGTGGCCGTACGCCGACGGCGCATGGCAGCTGCGTTCTAGTTTGTCGGCGCCGATGGTGCATCCTCGTCGACCGGCGTTGTCGCCTGCGGATCGTCGGCGCTTGCGCGAGCGCGCTCGGCGTTCGCCGTGTAGGTCACCCGGCGCTTCGCGTCGGTCTCGCGATCGGCCGCGCGCTCCCACAGCCGGCCGGCCTCGCGCCAGGCGTGCGACGATGCCGTCGCATCCTTGGCGCTGAGCGCCTTCTGTTCTGCGGCCTCGGCCTTCGCCACATGCGGATTTCGTCCAAAGCTCATCGCGCGGTTTATAGCCCGACGCTCTGACGCCGCAGGCGGCGGCGCATCGAGGCGACAAGTCCGTGGGCCGGATGCTGGCCGGGCGCGGGATCGCTCCGGACGCTACCGGCGCGCTGAGATTCAAATTCGCTGAGTGCCTCGGCGCATTGGAGTCATGACGCCGGAGGCTGGAACCGGCACGCGGCGTGACCGAGCACGACCGGCCCGTCAACGGTGCTGGTCGGTGTTGGGTTCCAGCCGCGCGCCAGGCGATCGTGCAGAAGCTCGTCGGCGGTAGGGCGGTGGTCCCACACGGAGACCGCGGTGACCGCGCCGAGTCACGTCGTATCGAAGACGACAAAACAGGTCGCAGTCGCAACGATCACGTCGTGCGTGTACTCGTCCTGCACCACGACGTCGACGATCGCGCCGCCGCCCCACCGCACGACGTCCTCGAGCGTCTCGAACGGCACCACCACATGCCACTGCGCCAGATCGACCGCGCCGACCGCTCGCAACTTGTGCTCCATCCTCCGGACGATACCGCGGCGAACGTTGCTTTACTGCTCGTCTGGGTCAGGGCAGGATCTGGAGTGTGAGCGATCGTCCCTCCCGAGGCCGGGGTCGCGGCGGCAGCGCAGCTGCGAAGAGCAAGGCGGTGAAGCCAGTCATCGACCCGCGGATCAAGTTGATCACCGGCGCACGTCACGCAGGGCCGAACGAGCTGATCGGCGTGCTCGAGGTGCGGGTCGACGGCAGCTGCCGCGCGGCGATCGCGGAGCGCGTCGAGGTTGACGGACGCTGCCACATCCGCCTCGCCCGAGAGGCATGGCACGGCAAGGATGCACTCGAAACCCGGTGGTGGAGCATGGTGCTCGACGGCAGCGGCAAGGCGTACACGGTTCGCAACGGCTCGTGCGGCGACACAGTGACCACCGCGGATGTGCCTCGGATCGTGGCTGCGCTTGCGTCATTGCGGCTCGGGTCAGCGCGCACGATGATTGCGGTAGACGATGGACCAGCCGTGTTTCCCTGGCGACCATGAGCCATGTTGCCGGGTCGCGCGACTCAGCCAACCGCCATCGACCGCCATCGTGCTCCCTTGCATCCTCTCTCGCGGTTCCCCCGTGTAATGCAGTCGCGAGATGGCGAGCGCACTCGAGCTGTCACGGCGAACCTGGCCGCGTACCGTACGAGTCTCCCCGCTGCCGGTCTCGCCCCGCTACGGTCTCTCCCGCTACATGCACGTGCCCGGCGAGCCGCCGTTGCACGTTCCACTGACGCAGTCGGTGCTGACGAGGCACGTCTTGCCGCTTGCGCACTTCGGGCAACTCGAGCCGCCGCAGTCGATGTCGGTCTCGTCGCCGTCGAGCATCCGGTCGCTGCAATGGCTCTTGCCGGCGAACGTCTGGGTAAACACGCAGCACAGCGCTTCGCCGGTGGAACGGCGTGTGACGTTCGCGACCGTGACCGTGTAGGTCATGTCCTCCTGCGCCGACGTCGTGAGCGTGACCACCGAGTCCAACACTGCCGCTGACAAGGTCGGCGTGCCCGACAAGGTGAGCCCGGGGATCGTGTAGTTCGCGAGTGTCGTCGCCGAAATTGGCTCGGCCAAGTCGGTGAACCTCACGTCGACACGGAACGCGCCGGGTGAGTGAGCGCTAGAGACAAAGAAGTATGGAAAAAAGCCTTGGAAGTCAGCCCTCCGGACCGTCAACGTCTCGCCATCGCTCGCACGCATCATGAGTGGTGACACGAACACGAAGTACGGTTCCCTCGCAATTTGTGGCGCGTTCGAGAACGTGACCGTGCTGCCGTCGAGCGTCAGCGTCGCCGAGTTGAGATTGTATGGATTCTCGGTGCCAAAGATGATCCCGTAGCTTCTCTTGTCGATGGCTTGCGTCGGATCCGGCGCAGCATCGAATGTGACGGTGAACGTATGATCGTCGACCGCGATCGCCGAGACGACATTGAACGTCGACTTGCCGACGAATGTCGCGGTCGCGGTCGTGAGCGGCTGTGCGTCGCCGGCGCGCGTGACGTTCGCGACGGTGAGCATGTACGAGACGTTCGTTTGCCGATCGGTCACGAGCGTCACGGTACCGTCGCCCGCGCTCGATGCGGTCTTCACCGTGAGTCCCGGAATCGTGTAGTTCGCGGCGGTCTCGGCCTGCGCTTGATCGGGGATGTCGCTATACACGACCTCGAGCGTGGCGGTGTTCACCGCAGTCACGCTCGCGATGCCGAACTGCGGTGGCGACGAGCACGCGTAACAACCCCCGATGACGATGGACATCGCGACCACATGCGCCCGCATTGCACGATGCTAGCACGAAGCTCTTGATGCGCTGGATCGAGGAATCGGCTGCGTTGCGTTCGAGAGCGCCTCTCCTCTGGGGCAGTGGCTCTCTGTTGCGCTCGCCGGTCGACCGGAGCAGACGTCTCTTCCGACGGGCGTCGTGGCAGCGCGCGCTCGATGGTTCAGCGTCCGCGCTGCGACGACGGCGACTCGCCCACCACGACGGCTCGCGCGACCGTGGGATCGCGAGTATCGTCCGCGCGATGGCGCGATTGGAGCTCTTGGCGGTCGAGCACGGCGCCGTGGCGCGCCGGGACGGCGTCGTCGTCGCGTCGCTGCGAGGCGAGCTGCGCACCGACGAGCGGCGCGGGCGACAGGTCTGGATCTCGGCGGATGGCGACGCATCGGCGTTCGCGGAGCTGTACGCGCTCGCTGCCGCGCCGTGGGTCGATGGTGGCTATCGCGCGCACCAGGTCATAGTCGACGCGAACGACCGCGAGGCGATCGATGTGTGGTTCGCGCTCTGTTTCGGACGGGAGCAGGTCCACGCCGAGCAAGCCGTGCGCGCACCCGCCGAGTTGCCGCGCAGCGTGGCCGTACGACCGGGATCGATCGACGACGCGGTCGCGTTTGGTGACGTGACGGGAGCGTACCTGGCAGGACCGCCGGTGTGGTCGCCGCTGCCGCGCTGGCGCGGCGACGAGCTTCGCGACACGTGGGTCGAGGCACTCGCAGAGCCGGGCGCGATCTATCTCGTCGCGGAGGTCGAGGGGAAGCGTGCGGCGTATTCGCTTCTCCAGCGCGGCGACGATGACGACGCGGCGACGCTCGCCGTGTTTGCGACCGTGCCCGCGCTGCGCGGTCGCGGCGTCGGGCACGCGCTGTTCGAGGCGGTGATGGGCCGAGCGCACGCCGCCGGATTCCGCCGGCTGGTCACTGACTGGCGCTCGACCAATCTGCTCGCCGCGCGGTTCTGGACCGGCCGAGGATTCGTGCCGACGAGGTACCGTCTCCACCGCCTGGTCGAGAGCGACCACCGAGTGTCGTCGTCGTTGACGTGAACAGTGGTGACAGCCAATATCGGCGCAGAGAGGGCAGCGCGAGCAAGATCGGGAGTGGTGGAAGCGGCGCCTCGGGCGGCTTGTTCTCCGCCTCGGTCTCATTGCCCTGGTATCCCTCGGCGGGCGCGCAGTCTTGAACCATCGCAGGGGGTCGACGATGAGCGAGTCCCTGGGGGCTGCTGCCGTGTATCGGCCGACCGAGGAGCAGCCGCACGAGGTACTCGCCAAGCTCCCTGGAATGTCGCTCCGCATGCCGAGCGCTCCAAAGGTCAATGGCGACTACCAGGCAGGGACCGCGATCGCCAATGGCATCACGCGCACCGCGAACGTCGCGTGGCGGATCGGACGGCTATCGACCGACGCCGAGTTTCGACAGGAGGCACAGCGTATCTCCAGGGAGATGTCGGGAGCGCAGGTGGCGAGACCACAGACGGCGGCACGGCGTTCGTCTTCTTGCGTTCTGCAGACGCGATGCCCGCAGCTTGAAAACAACCAGCTGCGGGCTGCATCCCCGGGCTAAGATTGGCTCGTGATCTTCATGAAGCGGCTGCGAGACGGTGTGCGGCAGGGTGACATCACCTGCAGCATCCGAATCTGGCAGCGTCCGCACGTGACACCTGGGAAGCGCTATCGCATGGAGGAGGGCGAGATCGAAGTCGATTCCATCCTGCCGATCAGCTTTGCTGACATCACGCCGGAATTGGCCCGCGAGTCCGGGTTCAAGGGCGTGGTAGACCTGCTGAAAATTGCGAAACACGGACCCGGCGAGAATGTGTATCTGATAAGGTTCCACTACATTCCGCCTGCCAAGCCGAAGCCGACACGCGGTCGTGGCAGGGTCACGGTTCGGCGGTCAAAGGGGCGGTAGACCGGCGGGCTGCATCGATTCATGACGACGCGCGTCCACGCTGCGCGAGCCGGCCTGAGCGGCTACTCTCGCTGCAATGTCCCTCAGCACGGTGCTCGTTGCGAGCGCGATTTGGATCGTCATCACAATCGCCGCCGTCACCACGAACCGCTCGCTCGGTGCAGCGGATCGGATCGCACGCGCGTTTGGCACGACCGCGATCGTGATCAGCATCCTCGCGTTCGCGACCGGCATCGCGTCGGTCGCCGGTGCACTGCCGCCGAACGGCGCGACGCGGTTGGTCCAGCAGATCCTGATCTACCGGGGCTGGCTCGTGGTCGGCGTCGCGCTCGCGTCGGTGCTCATGCTCGCCGTCCGGCGCCCGGTCGTGCGCGCGTTCGTCGCGTCGCCCGACGTTCTACGCGGGCTGCGCGTCTCGCTCGCGCTGTCATTCCTCATCACCGAGATCGCGAAGCTCGCGCACGACAGCGAGATGCGCCAGTTTTTCATCGAGTCCGGATATCCGGTGTGGTTCCTCTATGCGACGATCACCGCTGAGACGCTCGGTTCGATCGCGCTCCTGTCCTCGCGCCGCCTCGTGGCGCCGGCCGCTGCCGGCCTCGCAGCAATCATGGTCGGTGCGATCTACACCCACCGCCACAACGGCGATCCGTTCGAGGCGTCGCTCGAGGCCACACACCTCCTGGCGATATCCGCGTGTACCCTTGTGCTGGATCGTTACCAGAAGGCGGCTCGAGGGTACGCGGGTCGGCGCCCGACTGAATAGGTGCAACAGCGGGTGCCAGCGCCGCGCCCGTGATTCGCACCGACAATCGCTTCAGAACGGCGAGCATCGGCATCGTGCTCTTGCGGTCGGCGATGCCCTGCGCGAGGCGCAGTCCGCGGAGGAACGCTGCTTCGGTCGCACTGTCCGGTGGCCGGACGTCGACTGCGCGAACCGAGCGCAACCACCGCGACGGGCTCGTCAAACAGCGACGCTTGCCAGATCTGCGAGGGCAGGATTATCGCGGGCCACCGCTGCGTGCGCACGCCGCGCGAGCCGCGACCGCCGCAGCGTCACGGGAGCGATCAGCGCATGCGGACCCGAGATCGCCCGGTATTCCTGATAGCGCTCGGCGGTCGACTCCCAGAGCGCGAAGCCGTACACGTTGTGGCGGACGGCCTGGACCCAGCCGCGCAGCAGGGCGCCAGTATCGCGATCGAGCGCGGGCAGCCGGCTGGCGAGTTGCCTGGCGAGCTGGTCGAATGCGCGGACGTCGTGGTTGTGGATCGCCACGATGCGCTCGAAGGCGTCGGTGATCGACAACGACGAGCGCTCGGCCTCGACGAGCACCAGGTTGAGCCACCGGTTCCGGATGTCCTTGGCGAGACCCCCCAGGTCGTTGCCCAGGCCGACCAGACGCGACGCGAGCCGCTTGAGCTCGACCACGGCCGCATGCGCGTGCAGCTCATCGGGCAGCTCGAAGCCCTCTGCGTACTCGATGAGATGAAAGGTCGGAAACATGCCGATACTGATCGTGCGGCAGTCGAACAACGCGGCGACCTCGGGGCATGCGTCGAGGTCGCGATACGCCTTCGCCATCGCGGTCTCCGTCCGCGCGTTGTCGAGCCACTGCCGCATGGTCGCGCCCAGCCGCGCGAGCCAGCGCTCACTCTGTGTGGCGCGCAGCCGGGCTCCGAGGTCGGCCCATGCGGCGACGTAGCGACTGGGCGGATTCGCGGTCGGCCCGGTCAGCGCAGCGACCACCGAATCGACCGTCCAGCCAAATTCTTCCTCGACCTGCGCGTCATCCCAGAACAGCCACAGTGAGATGAACTCCGTCACCAGGAGGCCGGTGTGGTAGTCGGCCAGCGGCAGCGAGTAGCCGCCGTACATGCCGCAGCGGAACTTCTCGAGCTTGTCTCGCTCCTCGGCGGTGGTGCCGATGCCGTGCGAGGCCAGCCAGCACAGCGTCTGGCGCTCGATCGCGTCGGCGTAGCGGTTCTGGACCGGGCTGGCGCGCCACGTGGGCGGAAACCGCAGCTGAAAGCTGGCCGGCGCCACCACGCTTCGCCGCGCAAACTCCGCCGCCGACACGATCTGCACATCTCCCCGCATCTTCGTCTCCTCGCGATGAATCGCGCAGCCAACGATGCCGTCTTCCGGCGCGGGCGAGAATGGTACGAACGTACCCCCCTGGCGGGTTAACGCCGGCGCAGCTGCCCGGTCAGCGCGGCGCTCCATGGCCGTGCATCGACCGAATGCCGACGACCGCACGGTGGCAGATCGCTCGACATCATCGCGAACGCCAGCTCGGCGCGGGTGGACACATCGGCCTTGCGGAAGATCGACACGAGGTGATTGCGGACCGTGTTCGCCGAGATCCGCAACAGCCCCGCGATTTCGGCGTTGCGAAACCCGCGAGCGACCAGGGCCGCGGTGTCGCGCTCGCGCCCCGACAGACCCCACGCGGCGATCCAGGCGAGCTCGCTCGGCGCGCGCCCGGCCGCGCCCTCCTCGGACGCCAGCAGCGCCTGCCCGAGCTTCATGCTCGGCACGATCTGCGCGAGTCGGGCGAGCTGGGGAGCGCGAAACTGCCGCATGGGCGCGGTGCGCGCGAAGTGAAAGCCAAATACGCCGAACCGCGAGTGCCAGACGTTGGTCACGAACTCCGAAACGCCGAGCGGAGCGAGCAGCTCGCGGTAAACGGTGAGCCTCTCGCGGCGCCGGGGCGTCAGGACCTGCACGTCGAGCACGGGGCGCTCCGCCGCGAACCCGCGCAGCTCGGTCGGCGAGAGCTCGCTCATATAGCGGGGAAACTCGCGTGCGAGCTGTGCCTCGCTGTATTCCAGCGCGCTGACGTTGCGGACCGTGCCGTCGTCGCTCGACCACACAGAGCATGCTGTGTCGAAGCCGATGAGCGGCTTGAGGTAGGCAAAACATCGCTGCTCGAAGTCCGCGAGGCCCGCGGCGGACAGCGCCAGCTCCGAGACCACTCCACCATCCCTCTGTGCCGAGAACATCCAGCTCCTCCCCGGAGAAATCACCGGTAAACATAACACACGCCGCCCACGCGGCTGCGCACTACGTGAGGCCGGATCGTCTGCGGTGGGTCAAGCTCGACAAGTACATCGAGCTGATAGGACACGCTGACGACGAAGCTGCGGTCGTCGTCGCGCTGCATGATGCCGACCGAGGGTACGCATCGAGGCCGGCGGCACCGAACGCGACCATGACGCCGGAGCCGCGCTCGTTCATGCCGGCGAGCCGTCCGAGCTCGCCGCAGACGCCGATCCGAGGACCCCGATACGGTGATCCAACCTGTCGGCGAGGTGTATTCAGAGGAGCTGCGGACGCGTCGCGACCGCGAAACGTGACGGGCATGTTGAACGTCATGCGGTCTCGACATCGTCGCGGCTAGAACGGACCGATCAGCAGCCGCACGCACGGTTTCCACGGGGTCCTATGGAGCTCGTCGACCAGACGAGGGAAAGTAGCTCTACCAATGTCGACTCCGGGCGCGATGGATGCGGCGATCGAGGAAGCGAGGCGGCGGGCGCTCGCGGATCCTCGCTCCGATGAGGCCTTGATCCGATTGGCTTTGCAGGACGACGACGACGACGACGATACCGAGGTCTGGGACGCGATCGGGCTGCTCCATCTCAGGGGATCGGACGCGATCTGGCAGCGAGCGGCTGCGATGACACGCAGTGAGCAGCCGCTCGAACGGCGAAGAGGCTTCGACATCCTGGCGCAGCTGGGCGTCCCGGAACGCCAGTATCCAGAGGAGACGCTGGCGTTGATCCTCGACGCACTGGAGCACGAGCAGGATGCCGCGGTACTGAGCAGCGCGGCAGTCGCAGTGACACATCGCAGTGACGAGCGCGCGGCCGCTCCCCTTGCACGCCATCGCAACCACCCCGATGCAGTCGTCCGTCATGGGGTCGTGTTGGGTCTTCTGACCATGGAAACACCGACAGCGATCGAGGCGCTCCTCGAGCTGTCGCGAGACTCCGACGTGGACGTCCGCGACTGGGCCACCTTCGCACTGGGCAGCCAGATCGACGTGGACACGCCGCAAATCCGGGACGCGCTGCGGAACCGATTGAGCGATCCCGACGACGAAACTCGCTACGAGGCGCTGTGTGGCCTGGCGAGACGGAAGGACGCGAGCATCGTCCCCCTGCTGTCGAACGAGATCGCCTGCGGGAATTGCAGCCGGTCGCTGCTGGAAGCGGCGCAGCAGCTCGCGCACCCCGGCCTGCTGCCGGCGCTGATCCAGCTTCGGGACAGGCAAGATTCAGGTAGCTGCGACGCCAGCGACTGGAGAGCGCTCGAGAATGCGATCGCTGCGTGCGAAAGCGTCCACCCCGACGACGGCCAGAATGTATGACCGCGCTTGAGGGCGAATGCGAACCGGATCGCAGGTCAGTCGCGGCGAGCACGGAATAGCCGGAGATCGATGGCGTCGGCCATGGCCTGGTATCCGGTGTCGCTGGGGTGCAGGTGATCGCCGCTGTCGAACGAGGGGAGGAAGCGGGTCGGCTGCGCCGGATCGCGCGTCACGAGATCGAAGTCGATCACCGCGTCGTACGCACGGCCGCTGCGGATGAACGCGTTCACCGCCTGGCGCTTGGCCTCGGTCTCGGGCGCGAAGTACGCCGAACCCTCGATCGGCGTGAGTGTGGCGCCGATGACCTTGAGCCCACGGGCGTGCGCGCGAGAGATCAGCTGGCGGTGGCCCGCGATGATGTCATCGGCGCTGACCGCCTGCGCCGGATCGAAGTTCTGAAGGCCGATGTCGTTGATCGCCTCGAGCACGATCACATGGCTGGCCGACGACTGGATGAGCACGTCGCGGTCGGCGCGCGATTGCGCGTTGGGCCCGGCGCCGTCGTTGAGCACGCGATTGCCTGCGATGCCGAGGTTCAAGACGCCCATGTGGCGGTGGCCCGGCTGCGCCATGATCCGGCGCGCCAGGTCGTCTGGCCAGCGCCGGTTGGTGTCCGGCGTCGACCGCGTGCCGTCGGTGATCGAGTCGCCGAGCGCGACGATCGCGCCGACCTCGTCGCGCGCGCTGACTTCGACCCCGGTCAGAAAGAACCATGACGCGCGGGTCGCCGCCACGGGGAACTCCACTGCGCCGGTGAAGTCGCCGGGGGTCGACAGGTAGTTGGTCTGCAGCGCGCCCGTGTGACGCGTCAGCGGCGACGTCGTCGCGCCGGTGTCGCCCGGCAGGTAGATGTCGATCGCGACGTCACTCAGCGCGCGCGCGTCGAACCGCACCGGATCGCTCAGCGCGATCGCGCCCGCGGGGATCGTGATGTCGGGCCGGCCGCCGAATGTCACCTCGCGCCCCCCGTCGATGATCCGCTCATTGACATCGCGCCGCGCGATGTGCGTGGCCCCGATGATCAGCGGCACCGTACCGAACGCGTTCGAAAGTTTGACCCGGACGCGTTCACCGCCGACGCTGATGTGGACGATCTGCCGCAGCGTCTGGTTGTTGATGTTCACCGTTGCGCCGGGCGGCTGCGACACCGGCGCGGTCGCCCACGTACCCACCCAGCGCTCGCCACGATTGTCGTCGCGATCATCGGCCAGTACCGCACCGACGAGCAGCGCCAGCACAGCCATCGGCACTCCGACACGTAGTTTCGACTGCAGCATTCTGTTCATGGGGCCCTCCCGCGCGATCGATCGCGCGACGACCGCACGATGGGATGGCGCGGCCGCGCCGTCTTTCAAGATCCGCTCATTTTGTTCCGGCGTCACCGCTTCGCTGGCCGGTGCCGAGAGCAACTCGCGTGTCTTCGCAGCGCCGCTCGGCCGGCAGCGACGCGCTTCGCTCATTCGTCTTGCGAGCTGGTCAATGGTTCAGCGTGCGATAGGCGCCCGGGGTGATCCCGAAGACTTTGCGGAATACCATGTTCAAGTGCGCCTGGCTCGAGAACCCCACGGCGAGCGCCACCGCACTCAGGCTGTGTTCACCGCGGTCGAGCAACACGCGCGCGCGCTCGGCACGTCGCCGTAGCACGTACTGGTGCGGCGCCAGCCCACTCACCCGTCGCAGCTCCCGCGTGAGGTGCGACGGACTCAACCCGACGTGCGCGGCGAGCGTGAACAGCGAGAGGTCCTCCGCGAGATTGGCCTCGACGTAGTCGGCGAATCGCCCGAGCTCGCGGCCGGTGCGACCCAGCGCCGCGCGAAGCACGCGGTCGCCCAGCGCGCAATGCCGCACGAGCTCGAGCAGAACGGCGGTCGCGAGGCTCTCGCGGTACAGCCGGCCGCCCGGTCCCGGTCGCTCGACCTGGCTGGCGAGCGCGGTCATCCCTCGCACGAGCGCCGGGTGTCCGATGTCCATCGACGGCGCCATATCTACGTTCGCGCTGACCTCGCCGCCGGTCGCGCGCGCGATCATCTCGGGTTCGAACGACAGCATGCAGTAGCGAAACGTTCCCACGCCCTGGCTCCAGCCGCGGAACCACGAGTGCGCCGGCCGCAGGAACGCGTGCCCGGGTCGCATCGCGAAGCTCGTGTGCGCCGCCTCGAGCCGGCCCTCGAGATACGGCTCTGCGCCGGCCAGAGGCAGCGAGAGCATGTGCGATGACGACCGCAGCGTGAACTCGCCGGGCCCGCACGCGCGACGCGCCACCGCGTGGATCGTGAACCCCGGCCATTCGCGGAACGCGTGCCCGAGGATCTCGGTGTCCCAGCGGCATTCGGAGGGCGGCGCCACGGCGTCATCGTATCCCTACTTCGCCCGGTCGTCTCGACGGTGAAACATCGCGAACGGGATCGAACCCGACCGACGGCGATTTCGCGCGCACCGAACGATCCTTCGGGCCCAGGTTCATCTGACACAACGGAAACTGACGAACCTCGATGAGGGAGCTCCCGAGCAACGGCTCTCATCGTGCTTGTCGCAGGTCCTGGCATGACGCCTCACTGTCCGGATGGATCGGGCACGGGCGCACAGTCGACGCATCCATTCTCGTAACGCTGTTGACGGCGAACGCCATGAGTCTAACGTCCTGCTCGCGAGTCACCTGGAGGAACCAACATGAATGGATCGCTTGTGTGGTGCTGTCGCTTGGTCGCTGCTGCCGCCGCCGCGTTCTCGTTACCTGCCTCCGCGGATGGTTCGCTGGTTCCCGGGCGCCGAATCATCGATCTGACGGAAGGCTGGAGGTTCGCCCTTGCGGACCCGGTCAGCACCACGGTCCCGGCCGAGTTCGCGTCGGCACACCTGCCCGGATATGACGACTCGGCGTGGCGAATCCTCGACCTGCCGCACGACTGGAGCATCGAGCAGACGCCCACCCCGGGACCGGGCACCAGCGCCGACACCGGGTTTCTGCCGGGGGGGCTGGGGTTCTACCGCAAGCAGTTCGTGGTGCCTTCGACCCTGATCGGCAAGAGGATCTCGATCGAGTTCGACGGTGTCTACATGAACTCCGAGGTGTACCTCAATGGTCAGCTGCTCGGGACGCACCCGTACGGTTACACCGGATTTGCATTTGACATCTCACCGTTCATCCATGGCGACGGAACCGCGAACCTCGTGGTCGTCAAGGTCCAGAACCGGCTCCCCAGCAGCCGCTGGTACTCCGGCAGCGGGATCTACCGGAATGTACGTCTGGTCGCGACCGACGCCGTGCACCTCGCGCGCCTCGGGACGTTCGTCACGACGCCCGAGGTAGCTTCCACGATCGGCGCAGGCTACGCCGACGTTCACGTCGCGACCGACATCGCCAACGAGCTCGCCAGCAACGCACAGGTTGCGGTGACGTATACGGTCCGCGACCAGCGCGGCGTGATCGTCGGCCAGGCCCGATCGGCGCTCGCGGTGAGCCCGGGCGGCGCTCGCGACAGCGCCGTCGTTCGCGTCGCGGATCCGGCGCTGTGGTCGCCCGATACGCCGACGACGTACCTGCTCGAGACCCGCGTGGCCGCCGGCCGCGACGGCATCGACGCGGTCGTGACGCGGTTCGGGATCCGGTGGATCCGGATCGATCCGGATCGCGGCATGTTCATCAATGGCGCGGCCACCAAGATCCGTGGGGTCGACCTGCACCATGACCTGGGAGCGCTCGGTGCTGCGGTTCATCGCGACGCGATCTGGCGCGAGATGTCGACGATGAAGGCGATGGGGGTCAATGCACTGCGGACCGCGCACAACCCACCGTCCCCGGAGCTCGTCGACGTCTGCGAGCAGCTCGGCATCGTGATGATGGTGGAGGCGTTCGACACCTGGCGAAATCACAAGGTCGCGTTCGATTACGCCACGTGGTTTGCGCTTCCGGCTCCGGGCGCTGCGGGTCTGCTGTGGTCCGATCTCGACATCATGACGATGGTCAATACCTTCAAGAACTCGCCCGCCGTGATCATGTGGTCGATCGGCAATGAGATCCGCGGCCAGACGGTCGAGGACGCGACACGCCTGGTGGCCGACATCAAGTCGATCGATGCGACCCGCCCGGTCGTGTGGGGAAGCGACAGTTACCGCTCCCCGCCGTCGCCGGGCTCGGTCAATGGCCGGATCGCGCTGCTGCTCGACGGAGTTGGGCTGAACTACAACACCGCCCAGTCGGTCGACGCCCTCCATGCACTCTACCCGGGAAAATTCATCTTCGAATCGGAGTCGTCGTCATCCACGTCGTCGCAGGGGAACTACCAGTGGCCCCAGCAGCTCAATACCGGTGAAGACTATACTCCCGGGCACCGGCTGCTGTCGTCCTACGACAACAACATGGCGTCGTGGACAATGCCCGGGGAGTACGGGCTCAAGAAGGACCGTGACCGGCAATTCTTCACCGGCGAGTTCCTGTGGTCGGGCTTCGACTACATCGGCGAACCGACGCCGTACAATCAGTTTCCGGTCAAGTCCTCATTCTTCGGCGCGGTGGATACGGCTGGTTTCGCCAAAGATCTGTTCTACGCATTCGCCAGCCAGTGGACCACCTCGCCCATGGTCCACCTCGTGCCCATGAACTGGACCGATCATGCGCCAGGCGAAGCGGTGGCGGTCTGGGCCTACGCCAATGTCGAGGCAGTCGAGCTGTTTCTCAACGGCGTCTCGCTCGGAGTTCGGCGATACGACCACAAGGTGACGACGTTCGGGACGCCGTACCTCGAGACCACCGAGGCCACCGGTGATGACAAGACGTTCGCATCGCGGAGCTACACCAGCCCCAACGGCAGCACTGGCAAGCTCCACCTGACGTGGAGTGTTCCGTTCGCTCCAGGTGAGCTGGTGGCGGTCGCCACCCGGAACGGCGCCGAGGTCGCCCGGGATGTCCTGCGCACCGCGGGCGTTCCCCACGCACTGCGCTTGACGGCGAACCGCAACGTCATCATCGCCGATCGGCGCGCGCTGTCGTACCTCACCGTCGAGGTCGTCGACCAGAGCGGCGTCGTCGTGCCATCTGCGCACGACGTCATCCACTTCGAGGTGAAGGGCGGAGTCCTCGCCGGCGTCGACAGCGGCCGGCAGGAGAGTGCGGAGCCGTACCAGGCGCATGACCGCGCGGCGTTCAACGGCAAGGCGCTGGCGATCGTGCGGTCCGACGGGCGCGTTGGGTCGATCGCGATCACCGCCAGCGCCGACGGTCTGGTGCCGGACAGTACGACCGTGTTCGAGATGCCGAACCCCGACGTGATCGCGACGACCCACGGTTCTCCGGCGGGACCGCTCGGCATCATCGAGCCCAGGGTTCGCACGCCGGTGGGGACCGCCCCGGTCCTGCCGGGCGTCGTCGCGGTCGCCCTCTCCGATGGAACCACGTCACAGCAACCGGTGACGTGGTCGGCGGTCACCAACGATCAACTCGCGTCCGAGCGACCCTACCTCGTCTCTGGCAAGATCGCGCCCGCCGCGCCTGGATCCGATGGCCAGGTCACCGCGGTCGTCACGCCGTTCACGGTCGCCGGCATCGAGCGCTTCGCGACGTCGGTGCCGGTCGGTGTCGCGCCGTTCCTGTCCGCCCAGGCCCGGGTGACTTATAGCGACGGTGTATCCGACGAGCGCGACGTCGAATGGGAATCGCTATCCCTCGCTGCGCTTGGCGCACCTGGCGAGCTCTCGGTTCGCGGACGCCTGGTGGGGACCGGGCTCGTCACATCGACCGCGGTGACCGTGTCGGAGGCGTTCACCGCACAACAGAACCTGGCACCGGAGGCCGTGCCGTCGGCGAGCTTCAGCGGCGCTCCCACCACACTGCCCGCCTCGCTGAACAATGGAGTCACGGTCGACCCAAATGGCTGGTCCAATCAGTACACGAAGGCTGCGACGGCGCTCTTGCCGGCGTTCAGCCTTGCCCAGCCCTCGGACTGGGTCTCGCTCACCTGGATGACGCCGCAGCCGCTCGATACCCTCGTCCCGTACTTCCACCTGGCCTCTGGCCGGCCGCTGCCCGCTGCGGTCTCCGTCGAGTACTGGGACGGCCACAGGTTCGCGCCGGCTGCCAACCAGGCCGTGACCTGGGCGACCGCCTCCGACCAGCCGACGACGATCCGCTTCGACAAGGTGTCCACGACGCAGGTGCGCCTCGTGCTGACCAGTGCGGCGCCGGGGACATCAAACGGCTTCGTCCAGATCTCGGAGCTTCAAGCGCTGGGCGATCGATCGACCGCGGCGACGTCGCCTGTGCAGGCAACCGAGCGCGAGCACGGCAGCGATGTCGCATCCGACGAGGCGTCCGCCGGGGGCTGTGCCGTCGGAGGCAAGTCCTCCGTGGCGCTGCTCATCGGCATTCTCGCCATCCTGGGTTACGGCGTCCGCCGGTGGCGGCGCAGCGCGGCGTGATCGCAAAACCAGTACGCCCACGGCGGGGCTCGAGTAACAATCACTCCCGACATGTCCATGAGCTCCGGGAAAATATTGTTCAAGGTAACTCTTACGGAGAAGCATCAGCCAACGGGTCGGACCGTCCATACGAGAGACGGCGGTCTCATTCGCGTGCCGAGCGCGTTAGCGATAGCGCAGCTCGCTGGCGATCCCGGTTTTTATCTCTATTATTTAGATTCAAATCACAAAGAGCTTACAGATACGTATCATTCGACAATCGAGCAGGCCCAAAAACAGGCATCGTTTGAATTTGGAGTTGAGGAGACCGACTGGAGGTCCGCACAGTGAGATCGTCCGGCGCGTCGAGAGTGTCGCGATGTTCGGGTCCAGCGTCGCGGGCGCGCCGACGTGCACGAGCACCGCGGCGCGCATTCGGACGATAGTGCTATCATCGCGCTGGTCGCCTGCATGATCGTGCGTGGGTTGAGATGTTCCCTTCGGATCTTGCGCCACGGCTTCCCACACCAGGCTCAAACCTTGCCCATGTCTTGCTCACATGTTGCACACCGCCGTTCGTGAGCCGCGCCCCGGGACTCGGTCCGAGGAGGTATTCTAGCGTGGAGCAACGACGCGTACCGACGATACTCGAGGGCCGAACGAGGCCACGCCCAAAGCATGTACTTGGTCTGCAGGAGCCTAGAGCTATCGTCTGGCATGAGCGTTGCTGTTTGCTTCGCTCATGCGTAAGAACAGTCGCAAGCTCAATCTATCTCGCGAAGTCATCCACAACCTCACAATCATCGACGACCGCCGCCTCGAAGGCGTTGGCGGCGGAGAAAAGGCTGAGACCGTGGGCCGGCCGTGCAGCTTCTCTTGTCCGGACAACACGTGCGGATGCGCGAGTATGAACCTGAACTGCGCCTGAGACGATCCCAGGCCGGCACGAATTGCGCATTGACCAGCCCTGACGCGCCGGATCGCCGGAGCAAGCAAAGATGTGGTGTGGTGTGACGTCGGGGCGCGGCGACTGCCGATGTGCTGTCTCTGTGCATTGAAGCGGTGATGATTGGAAATTACCGTACTGCAAAGTAGTCGGCGCGCGTCCACCGCAACGGTGGCAGCGCGCCGGTCGTGCTGGCGCTCTCGGCGTCGCTGTCACACACGCTGAATGCTCCAACGCCGCCCGGCATGCTCCGGGTCGAGCCCGCGAGCATCACGGTGCCGGCCGGTGGCACCACCGACGTCACTCCGGGAACCCGTCGATAGGACGATTTGTCCTCTCGCGCGGGCACCGTGAATTGCGACGATCACTGCGAACTCATCGCAGCGATCTGCAGCTCGCACGCAAGGGGCGACCATGGCATGCCACATCGAGTACTCCGAGAGTGTTAGCAGTGACGAGCAACTCGCGTTCGAGGCGGCGCTCCAGAAAGCTCGCGAGGACGCAACTACGAGCAAGAATGGGCTCGAGCAGGAGTGGTTCGGGATCCGGGGGGACGTGAAACTCACCGAGGAGCAGTGGTTCGTCCGGCACTACGAAGAGGCCGGGCAATCGATCGGTCCGCATCGCAGGCTCGAGGCGGTCATGGACAAGCTGCAAGGCTACGACAAGGTAGTCAATGGCACCCGCTGGACCGTTCAGCTAAGCGGCAAGGAGATATGCAAGGTTACCGTCTTCACTCCGGTGGGCACGCCCGACATCCAGGTGGACCACCATCGGCGGATCTATCGCGTCCGCAACAAGGAGTATGTGCTCGACGACACCGGGATGCCGACACGGCGATATGCGTTTTGTGTGCGGCAGGGACAGGATGGTGCGCCGTCGCTGAAGCCTCTCGTTCCGCGCGACAAGCTGTTCTGGACTCTCACGAGTACCGATGTGGAGTGGAACACGGCGATGTTGGAAGCGTACACGGCGGCGACCGGGGCGCGCGACACGTGGGGAGCCCTGTCGGCGAAGGCGAAGGTCTGTCTTGCATACATCAACTACGCGAACAATGGAAAAATCGGTGTGTGCCTGGCCGCGACGGCGAAGCGGATCAGAAGCAACGAAGGAGAAGGGTTCGTGAAAGCGACCGGACATACGGTCTGGAAGGTAGATCTCGCCAAGATTCCGAGTACAACCGTACTGATCAATATCTATGCTCGGACGCCTGAGAGCGAAGAATGGACTGCCAAGCGCGAGAACAGAAAGAACTCGAAGAACGGCGTGTGGATTGCACAGGGCACGGTCAAGAACCGCGAGCTGTTCTGCAGCGCGGTCCCTTCGACCGCCGTGACGCACAGGCTGTCCGATGCCTCACTGCTCGAGGCGGACAACTGGAACTGGAAGAAGGAAGAATTCTTCAAGATCCTGTAGCCTGGCGGTCGGCCGACCCGTGGTCGGAGCACTGACCATGCGGATCCCCGCCGCGTCTCCCGATGCCTCATATGCCGCGCTCGTGTTCGACGACGACGGCGGTGAGCTGCGACAGTTCCGCAGCACGACCGAGCTGCCCGCGGCCGACCTCGACGACATGCGCGAGCTCACCGAGCTGCGCTGTTCCGGCAGCGCGCAGCCGAGCGTCGCCGGGTTTCGCGAGCTCCAGCGGCGCCTCGCTGGTGTGCGCGATGAGGAACTCTGCGTCGTCGATCTACGCCAGGAATCGCACGGCTTCGTGAACGGCGCCGCGGTCAGCTGGTACGCCACCAACAACTGGGGCTGCACCGGGCTCTCCAACGACGAAGCGCTGGCTCTCGAGGCGCTGCGCCTTCGCCTGCTCGAGCTCGCCACGCGCGTCCGCATCGGCAGCGTGGCGACGATCAAGCACGGCGCCGAGCCCGCCTTCGTCGAGTGGGACCGCCCCACCGTCGCCGACGAGCCGCAGGCCTTCGGGCTCCCACACGGCCGCCATGTGCGGCTGCCGGTGACCGATCACGCGCGACCTTCGAACGCAGTCGTCGATCGCTTCATCGAGCTCGTCCGCGGCCTGCGCGGCGCCCAGCATCTTCACTTCCACTGCCGCGGGGGCAAGGGCCGCACCGCCACGTTCATGGCGCTCCACGACCTGCTTCGGCACGGCGCGCGGCGGCCGCTGTCCGACATCCTCGCCCGTCAGCGCATACTCACGGGCTACGACCTGACCCGGCCGGCAGACCCGACGCGCGCCAAGGCGCCCTACGTCGCCGACCGACTCGCATTCCTCGAGCGGTTCCATGCCTACGTCCAGCACAACCCCGGGGGCGAAGCCCAGCCGTGGTCGCTCTGGCTCGCCGCACAGCAAGCGACGGCCACCTGAGATTGAATGTTTGTGAGTGCACATGTTGGCCCTGGGCCAGAGCACTACCAGTCTCGTTCTCAGTGCGCGTCGATCGACCACACTCGCCAGTTGACGCCGCCGAACGTGTCACGGACGACCAGCACGAGCTGGCCTGCGTGAGGGTCGTCGGCCTCGACCCGCAGGCGGGCAGTCGGTAGGTCGAAGTCGTGCAACGTGCCGCAGGACGATAGCCAGGTGACGTCGTAGGTCGCGTCATCGAGCGGGATCGCCAGGGGGACGTCGGCCAGGGGCGCGACGACGAGCGGCGCGCTGCCCGGGCTCGCGTGATCGATCTGCACGTCGGTCATGGTCGGGTTGTCGGCCGCGCCGCCCAGCTGCACGATCTTGATCGCGGTCAGCGCGCCGCCGGCATGGCGCACGCGGATCTCGAGGGGGACGGGGACCGTGGGAGGCAGGCCGAGCTCAGCGCGCGCGGCGTCGAGCTCGGCCCCGCTCGGTGCGGTGATCAC
>DATIPJ010000669.1:0-2732 GCA_035472155.1 Kofleriaceae bacterium | reverse complement strand
CGGCCGGCGGGCGCGTCGTCCGGATGGAAGCTGTGGTTGACCTTGCCATCGCCGCACGCGGCGGTCGTGCAGTCGATGTTGCAGTCCGCGGTCTCGCGCGGAGCGGCATTGCGGCTGTTCTTCGGGGCAGGGATCGGATTGCCGTGCTCGTCCATCGACGGCAGGCCACCATCGCAGGCCTCCTTGTGGAGCAGCCCGTTGAGGTTCGGGTGCCCATCGCCGCATCGGTTGATGATGCAGTCACTGCGGCAGTCCTTGTCATCGCCGTTCTTCGGGTTCCCATCCTGATCCAGGCCGTCGTCGCACTCCTCGCCGGGGTCGAGCTTGCCGTTGCCACAGTTCTCGCTCGAGCGGCAATCGGATGAGCAACCGTCGCCATCGACGTTGTTGCCATCATCGCAGACCTCGTTGCGTGGGTCGTTGAGATCCGGTGCGCCGTTGCCATCCTTGAACGGCTGGTCCAACTTGTGGTTGCCGCACAGCTCGGTCGACTTGCAGTCCGCGGAGCAGCCGTCGCCACCGACGGTGTTGCTGTCGTCGCAGATC
Organism: Kofleriaceae bacterium; assembly: GCA_035472155.1. Lineage (GTDB taxonomy): Bacteria > Myxococcota_A > Polyangia > Haliangiales > Haliangiaceae > JABFXX01. Next base: position 2,186 of record DATIPJ010000669.1, on the reverse strand, counting down.
TCGCCGATGTCGGTGTCGGTCACGCCGTTGCCGCAGAACTCGAACTTGCACGAGGCCGAGCAGAACTTGCCGCTGATCGGATCGACCTTGAGCGGCGTGTCGCAGTCCTCGTTCTTCGTGTTCTTGGGATCGTTGGGGAACGGCTTGTCGAGGGTGCCGTTGCCGCACGCCTCCGTCGACTTGCAGTTGGCGGAGCAGCCATCGCCGTCGAGGTTGTTGCCATCGTCGCAGGCTTCGCCCTCGTCTTGATGAAGGTCGCCGCACAGCGTGCTCGCGTCGGCGATGCAGATGCCCTGCGCCGCGGCGCAGTGAAATCCTTTTCCGCACAGGACGCCTGTCACGCCGCAGGTGGTCACGGGGTCGGTGGCGGGGCATCCCGCGACCACAACTGCGATCGCAGTACACAACACGAAACTGAGTAGTCGAGTCATCGAGGTCATGTCGTTCTCCTAGAAATGTCCCTGGACCGTCGCCCCCATGACTTCGGGAGACACGATCGGAACGACCGCCATGGGTGCGGGCCCCGATGCCTTATGTCCCTCCAGCTCCTCAGGCGTGATCTGATATGGCCGGCTGCGATTGACGTAGGCGAGCACGATGCCGGTGGCGATCGCCGCGCCACCGACGCCGTAGCCGATGAATCCGAGCTGGCGCTTGCTGTCGCCGCTTTCGCGGATATTGGTGATCTCCTTGTGCTTCGCGATCTCGCAGGCCTGCTGGGGCGTGTTGCACGCCAGAACCTGCTTGTTGAACTCGTCGTAGTCGCTCTGGGCGGCGATCTGCAGGAGGCCGCCCGTGAGCACGATCGCCGCGCCGGCGCCCATCACCGTCCACGGGACCCATGCGCTGTCCCACTTGCGCGAGTACCGGGTGAGCTCGGGCGTGGTGTAGACCTTGAGGTTGATCCGGAAGGTCTCGCCCGCGCCGACGAACGGGGTCTCGACGCGTGCGTTGTAGCCCTCCTTGTCGGCGAAGAAGGTGTGCTTGCCGACGCGGACCTTGCTCGCGAACTTGCCGGGCGCGACGAAGGCCTCCTTGCCGTCGACGGAGACCTTGGCGCCGGCCTTGTCGCAGGAGACCTCGATATCGGCGAGCTGCCCCTCGACCAGGCGCAGGTACTCCTTGCCGTGATCGTACTTGTCCTTCTCGAGCGGGTCCGGCCCGTACTGCAGCGCCTTGGTCATGTGCTCGTGGACCTCGATCGGCTGATCGAGGTTGATGAGCGCGAGGGCGAGGTTGTAGTGGATCGCGGGGTGGTCCCAGCTCGCGAGGGCCTTGCGATAGCTCTCGGCTGCCTTCACGAACAGGCCGTCGTTGAGCCGCTCGTTGCCCTCGCGAAACGCGGCGCTGGCCGCGCGCTCGTTGGTCTCGGAGACCACGCGGTAGTCGCCGGTGCCGCCGCGCTTGTCGAGCTGCGTGCCCGGCTTCTCGGCCGTCTTCGGCATCGGGCCGGGCTTGGCAGCTCCGGCGGCCGGGGCGGGCTTGCCCGAGGGTGCCGGGGCCGCGGGCGTTGCGGCCGGCGCGGGCGACGACGATGGCGCCTTGACCGGCGGTAGTGAGTCGGGCTTCGACAGCGTGCCGGGGCTCGGCGCGGTCGATGCCGTCGACGTGGTCGCGGCGGGCTGGGGGTCTGCCGGCGGGTCCGGCTGCGTGACCGGCTTGGGATCCGGCTTGGCGGGCTTCTTTGCGGGCTTCTTGCGCGCCGGCGCCTTCTTTGCCGCCGGGGCCGTTGGAGTCGCTGGGGTTGGAGCGGCCGTTTGGGCAGACGCGACCCCTAGGCTCAGCGCGATGCTGAGCCCGATACCGAGCACCTTAATCATGGTCAACCCTATTTCCTGAGGACGGTGATGGTCTTGCCGATCTCCTTCTCGAGGCGCTCGGCACGGTCATGCTCTTTCTGGAACGAGGCCTCGGCGGCTGCGGTCGCCCTGACGGCGATATCGCGCTGCACGAGGGCGTCGTTCTTGGATTCGGCGGCGAGCTTGGCGCTCTCCTCGGCCTTGATCTGCGCACGCTGCGCGGCCTTGGCGCTCTCGGTCGCGTTGTCGCGCTCGACCATGAGATCGGCATTGGCCTTCTCGAGGTCCTCGCGCGACTGGCCGAGCTGCTTGTCGACCACGCCCTTCTCCTTGGTGATGCGAGACTTCTCGGCCTCGGCCTTCTCGCGCTCCCGCTCCTTCTGTTCC
>DATIPJ010000668.1:0-3707 GCA_035472155.1 Kofleriaceae bacterium | reverse complement strand
CGATCGGCAGCTCGACCTTGGCCCACTCCGCGACCGCGCCGCTCTTGATCGATAGCTTGTAGATCGTCTGCGGCACGGTGAACGAGGTGTACGACGCGTAGGCGGCGTCGTCGGTCGGGAGCCCGACCATGCGGCCGACGTTGCCCAGCGGCGGCAGATCGAGCGCGCGGACGCGCTTGCCTTTGAGGTCGTGGATCTGGACCTCGCTGGCGGCGTTGCGCAGGTAGCGCAGCACGAGCTGCCCGCCGAGCACCTGCAGCTCCTCGAGCGTCGCGTCGTCCTCGGGGACGATCTCCTTCCACGCCGCGCGAGCGGGCTTCTTGGGGTCGACCGCGAACACGCGGTTGCGCGGTGCGCCGTCGTCGGTGCGGACGTAGAATACGTCGCGGTGGTCGTCGACCTCGAAGTTGGCCTTGATGCCCTCGGCGAGCACCGTCCAGCCCTTCTGGCGCGCGCGCAGGTCTCTGAAGTAGACGTCGGTCGAGTTCCAGCCGTGCCGAACGTCCGCGAACAGCCAGTGGCCGTCGCGCGATACCCGGCCGCCGATGAACGTCTTGGCGTCGTGGGTCGCCTCGCGCACCACGGGGTCGCTGGCCGGATCGCTGCCCAGCGCGTGGTAGCGGACCTCGGCGAAGCCCGGCCGGTCGGCGATCGTGACCTCGCCGCCGACCGGAGGCACGTACTCGTAGTAGAAGCCGCGGCCATCGGGGGTCCATGACGCGCCGCCGTACTTGGTGCCGGGGAGGGTCTCCTTGAGCGGCTTGCCGGTCGCGACCTCGATGACGCTCATCGTCGTCTCGTCGGCGTTGTGCTCGCTCTTGTTGTAGGCGAGGTAGCGGCCGTCGGAGCTCGGCCACCAGCCCTTGAGGCTGGACGAGCCGTCGCTCGACCACTGGTTGGGATCGAGCAGCACCTTGTCGGCGCCGGTGTCTCCACGCGCTGCACCCCCACGCGCTGCACCCCCCTGCTTCCAGTACAGGATCGCCTTCTCCTGCTCCTTGTGCTTGTGGGTGAAGAAGTAGCGATCGCCGCGGTGCGTCGGCGGGCCGAGCGCGTCGAAGTAGAACACCTCCGCGAGCCGCGCGGCGAGCGCGTCGCGCCCGGGCAGCTTCGCGAGGTGCTCGCGCGCGTAGGCGTCCTGGGCCTTCATCCAGGCCTGGACCTCGGGCTGCGTCGCATCCTCGAGCCAGCGATACGGGTCGTGGATCTCGACGCCGTGCAGCGTCTCGGCGACGTCGGCGCGGCGCGAGGCCGGATAATCGCGCGCCGGTGCGGCGGGCGGCGCGGGCGCGGGCGTGTCGTGCGCGGCCTCGGCCGGTAGGGTGGGCGGCTGCGGTGGTGGTGCGCCGCCACCGCACGCCGCCAGTCCAACCGCGGTGGCGAGGAGCCGAGTCCAGCGAGCGTTCATGCCGCGGTGATACCAGACTGCGACGCGCGGCGCGATCACTCCGCCGGGGCGTCGTCGAGGCGCGCGTCGGGCAGCGGCGGCAGCGAGCCGAGCGGCAGCTGCCACGGCTCGTCGGGGAGCAGCTCGACCGGCAGCAAGCGCAACAGGCTCGGCAGCACGACGCCCTCGGTGACCAGTGGCATGTGGGCGAACTGCGCCCGCACGTAGAGCGACCGGGCGGTCCGTGCCGCGGCCGGCCAGGTGTCGTAGGTGGGCGGCACGCGATCGATCGTGAGGGTCTCGGGCAGCTTGTCGGCGACCGACTCGGTGCCGAGCAGGGTGTCCTCGCCGACGAAGATCAGCCGGTGGCGCGGCGAGGCGCGCATCCAGCCCACGATCGCGTCCTCGTCGCCGTACATCGCATCCACCATCACCAGCTGATCGAGCAGCGGCTCATCGAGCCAGGTCTGCAGCGTGCGGAACGCGCCCGAATGCCCGACCGCCACGGTCAACGCCGCGCCGCGGGTCACGCCCGTGCCGTCCTGCACGATGCGCAGCAGCTCACCGAGATCTGGATAGTTGATCGGGACCTTCTGCGCCACCGGCGCCTCGGGGACGATGAATACCGCGTTGAGCGCAGACAGCGCGAACTGCTGCGCGAGCTGGTGCCCGGTCCATGCGGTGTCGGCGTCGTCGAAGTAGCCGTGCACGTACACGATGGTCGCGCCCGTATCGGCGTGATAGCTCGCCGGGATCCAGACGTGGATCGGCCCGCGCGGCCCGTCGATCCGGACGTGGCGCGCCGCCGCGAGCGCACGCGTGATCGGGCTATGGACCTCGCTCGCCACCGGCAACAGCGGCGCCTCCTGCGCGAGCGCCGCGCCGAGACAGACCAGACCGATCATCCCCGCGAGCCCGAGCCCCGCAGACCATGCAATCCGCCCACGATGCACGACCGAGATCGTAGCAAACGCCGGCGCCGTTCGCGCGCGTCTGCGTCGGTTGCTGGCTACGTGCAACGCCAGCGCAAACTTCCCACCGCGCGCGACGCCGGGCGCCCCCGCGGCCGACCGCCGCCCAGGCCCGCCGACCCACCGGGCTTCCAAATCCGAGCGTCGCCACCCCTCGGCGGCGGCCCGACGCGCGGTGGCGCTCTACCCCCGGGGGCGTTCGGCCGCGAGCACCACGCGACCGTCATCTCCGGCGATGCCCGAGAACGCGCACGCACCGCCCCGCATGTGGTGGCCTGTGGATGCTGCCGGCCGAGGACAACCACGCGCGCGGCGCCGGAGAGCGCGCCCGTCCGGGCGGTGGTTGCCCTCCGCCTTGGACAACCGCACCTCGGATCGCGAGGACGCCAGAGACGCGGTTGTCCACAGCCCCCACAGGCCCTGCTACCACGGAGATTTTTTTGGATCTGGGTCGGAGAAGGCGCCATTGTCGCAACCTACCCGCGGCGGCAACCCGATCGACAGCGGGCATGGCGAGGACGCTGCAAGTCGGTGGTCACGACTCGGTTCAAGCGCTCGGACCGGCGCTGCCGCGAGCTCGGACGGGCACCCTGTCGGTCGCCCAGGCGCGGGATCTGAGCGAGCGCTTGCGGTCGTGTTTCGCGGCCTCCTTGGCCGCGGGATTCGCGAACCTTGGCCGCCGCGTAACGATGATGTCGCGCGGCCGTGTGATCGCGGGATTCGCGAACCTTGGCCGCCGCGTGACGATGATGTCGCGCGGCCGTGTGATAGCGGGGCCGAGGGTCTCCTGGGCGAACTCGACGTCGATGCGGCGCTTGGAGAGTGAGACGTAGGCGGCAGGCGGATCAGCGCGCGCCTCGAGCTCGCGGGCGTTCTGCGGCGGCGTTCCAGCCGACGTCGTCTTGGTCGGTCGCAACGGAAGTCGCCAATGTGGTCCGAGTTCATCGTCTGCACAAATATATGCCCAATGATGTTGCATGACGCAAAGTCAGCAGATAGTCCTTGAACATGGCGAATGGAACGCGTGCTCGACGCGGCAAGCCGGCTCGGCCGTCGGAGCTCGAGCAGTTGCCGCTGTTCGCGACGCCGGCCGACAAGCGACGCGGCGACGGTCGCAAGCGCGGGTCAGGCAGCAAGCGCCGGCCCGGCAGCAAGCGACCCGGGCGGAAGGCCAAGGGCCCGCGGCCCGGTTCGTCCCACAAGGCGCGGCCCGCGCTGAAGGCTCGGCATCCGGTGCACGTGGTCTTGCGCGTTGTTTCTGCGGTCGGCAATCTGCGCCGCCGTGCGACGTACAAGGCAGTTCGCGAGGCCACACTGACGACGGCGCGGCGCGAGGACTTCCGGATCGT
>DATIPJ010000667.1:0-12065 GCA_035472155.1 Kofleriaceae bacterium | reverse complement strand
CTCGGCTTGGCGATGATCGCGAGGCGCGGCGAGGTCGCCGGGAACGAGGTGGCGCCGCGGTCGCTGCCGGCGGCGGCGAACTGGTTGCCGAGCAGGTTCCAGTAGTCGAAGCGCAGGCCGGCCTGGACGCGCAGCGCCCTGGCCGGGCGCCAGTCGAGCAGCGCCGAGCCGGCGAGCACCTGGTAGGGCGCGTTGACATGCAGGCCCTGCATGACCGTGGTGTGGTCGATGTCGAACTGACCGCCCTCCATGTTGGCGCGCTCGTGGATCACGGCCTCGCCGCCAAAGGTCAGGCGCAGCTGCCCGCCGAGGTCGACCGTGCCGCGCGCCTCGCCGCCGCCCCACCAGCTCTTGTAGGTCTCGAAGTAGTTATAGGTATTGTCGGTGCCGGTCGCCGGCATATCCGGATTTTGATCGTACCAGTAGTCAGAGTGGTAGTACGCATAGTTGAGGTGGGCGCGCACCATGATCGACGCGTGACGGCCGATCTTGTGATCGAGCTTGGCCTCGGTCAGGAAGCGCTGGTCGTCGCCGGCGCTGCGCGTGTCACCGAACCGCGAGCCGTAGTTGCCCGTCGGGATGGTGTCCTCGCGCGAGGTCCAGAACGACTGCAGCGTGAGGTCCTTGAACCATAACTTGCCGGTCAGGGTGTACGAGTGGAACCGGTCGAACTCGCGCGTGGTGAGCCCGGCATCGCCCGGGGCGCTGCTGGGCGCGAGCGAGACATCGCGGCCCTGCGAGGTGGCGCCGGCGACGCTGGCCCACACGCCGGCGTCGGAGCCGAGGCGCTGCACGAAGCCGGCGCGGCCGCGCGCGGTCGAGTTGTCGTAGCTCGAGATCTGGGCGTGCACGCCTTCGGGCTCGTCGCGATCCTTGAGCACGAGGTTGACGACGCCCGACACCGCGCCCGTTCCGTAGAGCACCGACGACGGACCGCGCACGACCTCGATGCGCTGGACGTCGCCGAGATCGGTGCGGCCGTCGTAGTGGATGAACGGCTGATAGAGGATGTTCTCGTTGAGCACGGCGCCGTCGCTCAGCACGAGCAGGCGGTTGGAGAAGTCGTTGGCGGTGCCGAGCCCGCGGACCGCGGCGTTGCCGTACACGCTGTCGAAGTTGACCGCGTAGCCGCGCACGCCGCGCAGCGCCTCGAGGATGGTCGGATAGGCGAACGCCTCGAGCTCCTGCGCCGAGATCACGGTGACCGATGCGGGCGCGTCCTCGATCGACTCGACCTCGCGCGACGCGGCCGAGACCGAGCGCTCGGGCACGAGCACGACGTCGCGCAGGTCGGTCTGGCTGTTGATGCGGACGTCGACCTCGCGCTCGACCGACTGGTAGCCGCGCAGGCTGACGCGCACCTTGCGGCGGCCGATCGGGATGTTGGGCAGCACGGCGGGCGTGAAGCCCAGGGCGCGGCCGTCGATCTCGATCAGCGCGTTGGGCTCGTCGGCCGAGACCAGCAGCGAGCCGACGACCGCGACGCCATTGGCGCTGGCGCGCACGGTCCGCTTCTCGAGGATCGTGAAGCTCTGCGGCGAGACGTTGAAGCCCGGGCGCTCGAAGTAGGCGATGTGCGCGCCGGGCGGCAGATCGAGCGAGCACGGCAGGGTGCACGCGGGCGCGGCGCGCTCGTCGTCGATCCGCACGCGGGTGCCGGGCTCGCCCGAGAGCTCGACCTTGCCCAGGATGCGCACGAGCTCGAGCTTCAACCGCTGGACCTCGCCGGTGGCGACCTGCACGGCGCTGAGCGTCGCCGGCTCGTAGCCCGATAGCTCGGCGATCAGCGTGTACGAACCGGCCTTGAGGCCGAGCTGCGATGGCGATGTGCCCACCGAGCCGAGGTCGCGGCGATCGAGGTACACGGTCGCACCGGGCGGCGTGGTCTCGACCGAGATCACCGCGACGCGCGAGCTGATGCGCGCGAGCGCGGTGGCGACATCCTTCTGGAGCTTGCCGTCGGGAGCGTCGCGCGCCGCATCGATGTAGTAGCGATAGGCATCCGGATAGCGGCCGAGCTGCTCGTATGCGCGCGCGATGTTGAACATCACGTTGCGGTTCGAGACCAGACGGTTCGAGGCCAGGAAGTGCTCGAGCGCGGAGGTGAACTCGCCCTTGCTGTACGCCTCGGCGCCGACGGTGAACTGCAGGTCGGCTTCGTCGGCGACGCCATCCGCGCGCGCGATCGCGATGTGGCCGCAGATCAGACAACACACCAACCCGAAGATTCCAGATCTCATGCCTGTCTCCTGTCGTCCCTATCGGCTCAAACGGATATCGAGATTCGGGTCGCCCTTGGGCGGCGCGGCGCTTCCGGCGCTCGGTGGCGCGGCGCTTCCGGCGCGGGCATCGCGGCGCTCGACGCGCGGCGGCGGCGGTGGCGGCCGCTTGATCGCGCGCGGGCGCTGCGGACGGACCGTCTCGGCCGCCGGCGGCGGTGCGGGTGCGGGGGCGGGTGCGGGGGCGGGTGCGGGGTTGACGGGCGCGGTGCGCTCGACGGTCATGGCCGGCGGTGACGGCTCGGGCACCGCGGGCACGGCCGCCGCGGGCACAGCCGCCGCGGGGGCAGCGGGCATGGGGGCAGCGGGGGTCGGCGCGGCCGGGGTCGGCTCGGACGTCGCCGACGACGCGCTCGGCGTCGGCGCTTCGGGGCGCGTGCTCCCGCCGTCGTGGAGCGCGAGCCATCCGCTGTACGCGGTGATGCCGAGCAGCGGCACGGCCAGCAGCGCCCACAGCTTCCGGCGCCGCACGGGCACCGTCGTCATCGCGCCCGAGCTGGCGATCGCCGCGATCGGCCGGCTCACCTGGCTCGGCAACGGCTGGCTCGCGACCCGCGAGAACTGCTGCGAGTCGGCGATCCGCGGGCCGCCGGGGCCCGCGCTCGTCGACATGCGGAACGAGCTCGCGCCGCCGGTCTGGGCCTCGATCAGGAGCCGGTCCGAGCCCGGCGGCACGGCCGCGTCGAGATCGAGCAGCAGCGCGTCCATCGACGCGTAGCGCGCGTCGGGATCCTTGGCGAGCGCGCGCTCGAGCACCGCCGCGAGCTGCGGCGACAGCTCGGGGTTCACCGCGCGCGGCGGCGGCAGCGGCTCGGATACCTGCATCTGCAGGACCTTGAGCAGGTTGTCATCGGCGAACGGCACCCGCCCGCACAGCATCAGATACATCAGCACGCCGAACGAATACAGGTCGGCGCGATGATCGACATCGTCGCCGCGGCACGCCTCGGGCGACATGAACATCGGGCTGCCCAGCGTCTCGCCCATCTTGGTGAGCTTGGTGTTCACCGGCGTCTTCGCGATCCCGAAGTCGACGACCTTCACGCCGAACCGCCCCTGGCTGCGCTGCACCAGGAACACGTTCTCCGGCTTGACGTCGCGATGGATGATCCCCTCGGCGTGCGCATGCGCGAGCGCGCGCGCGACCGGCACCGCCACCGCCACGATCTCCTCGATTGACATCGTCCCCTGCGCCACGCGCTGGTCGAGCGTCTGCCCGCGCAGCAGCTCCATCACGAAGTACGGCCGGTGATCGCTGGTCGCCCCGAAGTCCGAGATGCCGACGATGTTCTCGTGATCGAGCTGCGACGCGGCGTGCGCCTCTTGCGTGAACCGCGCGCGCGCCTCGAGGTTCGCCGCCAGCTCCACCGACAGCACCTTCGCGGCGAACCGCTTGCGGAGCGTCTGATGCTCCACCAGATACACCACCGCCATGCCACCGAACCCGATCGGCTCGATCACCCGGTAGTCCTTGCCGAGCATCGTGCCGATCAGCGGATCCGCACGGTCACTCCTGAGATCGAGCGGACCCATGTTTGACCATGTTATGGATTCAGCGCCCCATTACAACGCTGCAAACCCCAGCCGAACCCGATCCGGGTCGGACACCTTCCGACGAGCGGCGCACCCTCGCGCCCGTGAGCGCACAGTCACTGCGCGAGAATCCCGGACCTCATCGGCCCAGACTCACCGTCGGGCGCGCTTCACTACGATAGATCCCGAACCGGTATCGGCGATCGGCAAGTCACTTCGCTCGGACAGCGCGAGGACGGCGAGCGGCGCGGTCGCTGCAACGGTGCCCGCAAGAGCGAGAACCGGTAACAGGGAGGACCGCCGATCGTTGGGACGCACCACCATGAGGAGCGTCCGGGATTTCGCGTGTGGGTTGCAATGAGGATCCGGTGCGCCAGCGTCTGGGAGCTCGCGATCGCGAGCGGTTCTGGATGGATAGCGTTGCTACGAACCGATCACAGGGCTGGGTCGTATCGAGGTCGTGGCAAACAGGATCCTGCTGACGACCGGATGGCTGGCGCTGTGCGCGGCCGTCGTGATCGGGCGATCGGAGGCGTACGCCGAGACGTGTGCGCCGCCAACGCCGGCCTGTCATCTCGAGAACGGCAAGCGGCTCATCGAGGTTGACCCCAGGCGAGCGGCCGAGGAGCTGCTCGCGAGCTACCAGCTCGACGAGCGCACCGAGACGCTCGAGCTGTATGCGCGTGCGCTCGAGCGCGCGCATCGCTACGCGCTGGCGCTCGAGACCTGGAAGCGGATCATCGTCTTTCGCGACAGCGAGGTCGAGACCGCCAAGGAGACGCTCGGCACGGCGACGGGTCGCAAGGCCGCGGCGGCGCGCAAGACCATGGAGCGGGCGCAGACGCAGTCCGAGCAGGCAGCCGCGGCGATCATCAAGCTGTGGCCCGAGGTCGGGCGCGTGCGGGTCCAGCTGGCGCCCGGATCGGACATGATCGTCACGCATGATGGCGTCGAGGTCGATGCCTCGCGCGACGTGCTGGTGAATGCGGGCCGCGATGAGCTGGTGTTCACGCGCAAGGACGGCAGCGTGGAGCGCGTGGTCGTGGAGGTCGCCGCGGGTGCGCTGGCGAAGATCGATGCGCCGTCGGCGACGGTGGTCGCGAAGGTGGAGCCGGCGCCCGCTGCAGAGAAGGTGGTCGCGAGGCCGGAGCGCTCGACGACCGAAGAGAAGCCGGTCGCGAGGCCGGAGCGCTCGACGCCCGGCGATGAGAAGCTCGCGGCGAAGCAATCGCCACCCGAGGATGGAGACGGCGCGGACGCGCAAGACGAGGCGCGGCCGCTTGCGACCGTGATGGTCGACCAGCCGCGGTCGCGCACGATGTCACGCATCGGCCTCGGGCTGGTCGCCGGGGCGGTGGTCGCCGGTGGCCTCGCCGGCGGATTTGGCTATGCCGCGAGCCGAGACCACGATCGGGCGCGCGATGCCGGCTGCAATGCCGATGACCAGTGTCCGTTCGGGCCCGCGGCCGATCTGGCGAATCGTTCGAACGACCGCGCGCGGATCGCACAGATCAGCGCGACGGCCGCCGGAGCGCTGCTCGCGACGGGCGTGACGCTGTGGATCGTCGGCCGCAGCAAGACGGATCGCGCGGCGCCCGAGGTCGCGCTGCACGTGGGGCTGTCGTCGACCGCGATCTCCTGGAGGTTCTAGATGAGAGCGCTGCTGTTTCTGGTGCTGGCGTCGTGTACGCACGACCTTGCCGTGTTCGATCGCGCGAACGTGCAGACGGCGCGCGACCTCGACATCCTCTATGTGTTCGACAACTCGCTCGACCGCGGCACGTACGACCACATGGCGTCGGAGCTCGACGTGCTGCAGCAGCAGCTGTCGGCGGTCGATGGTCAGCTGCCGAGCCTGCATGTCGGCCTGGTGACGACCGACCTGGGCGTGCGCGGGCGGCTCGACGCGATCGCCGGTCCGCCGGTCGGCAACTGCGCCGGAGACGGCGATGCGGCCAGGCTGACGTCGTTCGGGCCGGGGCTGCCCGCGAGCGGATTCCTCGAGGATATCCGCGGGCCGAGCGGCGCGCGCATGCGCAACTACAGCTCGGGCGACCTGACGCTGGAGCTCGGGCGGTTGACCAATCCCGACCCGGGGACGGCGAACGCCGGCTGCGAGTTCGAGCAGCCGCTCGAGGCGATGCGGCGCGCGCTCGACCCGAGCAACAACCCGGGCTTCTTGCGCCCCGGGGCGATGCTCTCGGTCGTGTTTCTCACCACCGAGGACGATTGTTCGCTCGCGCGCGGCGCGATGCTCGATCCGTTCGACGCGTCGCTCGGTCCGCCGTTCTCGTTCCGCTGCACCGAGCAGGGCGTGATCTGCGATCCCGATGACCCGCGCCGGCCGGGCACGCACACCAACTGCCGGCCGCGCGATGGCTCGCCGTTCATGGTCGATGTGTCCGAGTATCAGACGTTTCTGTCGCAGCTCAAGCCGGACCCGGGCGATGTCGTGGTGTCGGCGGTGGCGGGCCCGCGCACGTCGTTCGAGGTGCGCGACATCGGCGTGCCCGTGCTGTGGCCGAGCTGCCAGGGCACCGGCGGCAGCGCGACCCCGGCGGTGCGGCTCGGCGCGCTGGTCGATGCGTTCGGCGGCGCGATCGTCGACGCGTGCAACCAGGGGGCCGCGTACCAGCAGCTCGCGGCGCCGATCGTCGGGCGGCAGCGCACGTGCTTGCCGAACCTCTTGCGCAGCGACGGCGAGGACTGCACGGTGACCGAGGTCGTCGGCGGTGCCGAGAGGTCGCTGCCGCGCTGCACCGGCGGCAACCAGCCGTGCTGGCGGATCGACGCCGACGAGACGGCGTGCCCGGCGGCCGACCACCTCACGATCGCGATCGATCGCGGCGCGACCACGGCGCCTGCGAGCTCGCGCATCCAGGCGACCTGCTTCGCTCCCTGATCGCGCGGCCGCAGCGCTGCAGCGATCTGTTCGTTGTGTTGAACCGTAGTGCTTTGCACCGGAGGCATCCTTGAAGAAGCTCGCAATCCTCGCCTGCATCGCGTGCGCGTGCGGCGGCTCCAAGCAATCGTCCACACGGACGGCCGAGTCCGCGAAGGCCGAGAAGGCCGACGCGAAAGCGGCAGCGGCCAACGAAGATCGCGCCGAACGGGGCGACCGCGGCGACCGCGGCAAGCGCGGCAAGGCCGACGGCGGGGCGCCGCTCTACGAGCGTCTCGGCGGCAGGCCAGCGATCGCCGCGGTGGTCGACGAGTTTGTCGCCCGCCTGGGGTCCGATCCGCGGATCAAGCATCGCTTCTTCAACACCGACATCCCCAAGCTCAAGGTGCTGCTCGTCGAGTTCGTGTGCGTCGCGACCGCGGGGCCGTGCAAGTACACCGGCCTCGACATGGAGACGTCGCACGCGGGCATGGAGGTCGTGAGCGAGGAGTTCACGGCGCTCGTCGAGGATCTCGCGGGGGCGCTCGACAAGTTCAAGGTGCCGGCGCGCGAGAAGGGCGAGCTGCTCGGCGCGCTCGGCCCCCTGAAGCCGCAGATCGTCACGCCGCCCGATCGGCTGATCCCGGTCTCGGAGGCCGCGATCGCCAAGGCCACCGCGGTTTCCGCCCGGCTCACCGACGACACGGCGATCGAGATCATGCAGGCGGCGATCGTCGCGGCGCAGCGCGGCCAGCGCAACTACGCCGACCGGCTGTTCTCGCGGGTCGAGGCGCTGGTCGGCCCGCGCGTGGTCGCGGCCGCGGCGCCGGCGTTCCGCGAGGGTGCGCCGCCGCGCATCGAGACGCCGCTCAAGAGGATGCCCAAGGACACGCCGCCACAGCCGCGCCTGGTCGGCAGCTCCGACGAAGACGAGCCCGGGGTCAAGCGGCCCGCGTCGCTGCGCGGCTCGCTCACGGTGGACGGACAGCCGCTCGACGGGCTGGGCACCGTGATGCTGTTTCCCGCCGGCGGCGGTGGCAAGAAGCGCATCCCCAAGCAGCGCGTGGTCGAGCAGCGCGACAAGCAGTTCTTGCCCCACGTGCTCGCCGTGCCCCCCGGCTCGACGGTGGCCTTCCCGAACTTCGACGGCATCTTTCACAACGTGTTCTCGCTCTCGGCGACCAAGCGGTTCGACGTCGGTCTCTACAAGGATGGCGATACCCGCGAGCTCAAGTTCGAGAAGCCGGGAATCGTGCGCCTGGCGTGCAACATCCACGCGCAGATGGGCGGCTACATCCTGGTCGTCGATGCGCCGCACTACGTGGTCGTCGACGGGACCAAGGAGTTCAACTTCCGGAGCCTGCTGCCGGGCAAGTATCGAGTCCGCGCGTGGAGCGAGCGCAGCGCCGCGCCGACCGAGTCCGAGATCGTGATCAAGCCCGGCGTGAATGCGATGACGTTCGACGTCAAGGGCGGCGCCGAGCCGGGGCCGAGCGAGGACAAGTTCGGCATGACCCGCCAGTCCGCGAAGCCGGCGGGAGGGCGATAGCAAGGTGGGAGCTTGTCGTTATCGCTCGATCTGGTCGTGCATGAGTCCGGAGTGCCTATGAGAGTGGCTCTCTTGCGTGGGATCGTCCGCAGCGGACGGTTGTCAGTTCCCACCCGCTGGAGATCCAACCATGTTCCGCATCACGGCTCTGTGTTTGCCGGGCGCCGCGCTGGCGCTCGTTACCTCTTGCTCGTCGTCGAGCGCGCCGCCCGCTGCGCCGCCGCCGCCGCCGAGCCAACCGCAAGCTGATTCCGATCTGGCCGCGGTCAGGCTCGGCGTCGCCATCGACGCCCGCGCGCCCAACGGTGCGCCGCGCCTGATCCGCGCCATCGTGCCGCGCCCCGGCGCCACCGGGATGACCGCCGACGAGGCCGCGCGCGATCACCTGACCGCGCTGACACCGCTGTGGCTGCCGACCCAGCGGCCGGCCGATCTATCGACGCGCGGCGTGCAGCGGCTGCGCAACGGCGCCTCGCTCGTGCGGCTCGAGCAGCAGATCGATCGCGTGCCGATCCATCAGAGCGAGCTGCACGTGCTGGTGCACCCCGACGGCGCGCTCGCGGCGGTGTCGGGCACGATGCTGGCGAGCACCGGCCGCCCGGCGTTTCAGCTCTCGGCGTCGGCCGCGCTCGACCGCGCGCTCGACGAGGTCTACGGCGCCGCGCGCGCCCGCCCGGCGATCACCGAGGCGCCGCCGCAGGACGGCTACAGCGCGCTGACCGTCGCCGATGATCCGGAGTTTCGCGTGCAGGTCGCCCGCGAGCGCCGCGAGCTGATGCTCGATGGCGATCGCCTGGTGCCGATCCACGCCGTCGAGCTGTTCGCCGAGAAGATCAGCATCGACCGCAAGGTCGATCCGATCGCGCGCCGGCTGCTGATCGCCGATAGCGGCCGCGTCCTGCGCAACGTGAACCTCACGGCCAGCGACGCGTTCGTCTACCGCGCGCTCGCCGAGACCACCGGCAACCGCATCCCGCTCGACGGCCCGCTCGAGAGCTTCGCGCCGCACCCGACCGGCGTCCCCGACGGCTCGCTCCCCGGCTTCGGACCGTACAACCTGGTCGTGCAGGACGCGTTCAACGGCCCGCGCGATCCGTGGCTTTCGCCGACGGCGACCACGACCTCGGGCAACAACGTCGACGCGTTCGCCGACATCGCGCCGCCCAGCGGATTCGGCGCGGGCGACATCCGCCCCGAGGTGCGCGCCGGCCGCACGCTCAACTATCGCTACGACTTCACCGCCGAGCCGCTCGCGACGACCGATCAGTCGAAGGCGGCCGCGGTCAACGTGTTCTACGTGACCAACTGGATGCACGACTGGTGGTACGACTCGGGCTTCACCGAGGCGACCGGCAACGCGCAGGTCGACAACCTCGGGCGCGGCGGCATCGCCGGTGACCCACTGATCGCGCACGCGCAGGCCGATGCGCTCGGCGGCTCGCGCGACAACGCCAACATGACGACGCCGGCCGATGGCCTGTCGCCGGTGATGAACATGTTCCTGTGGACGGGCGCCTCCGAGGCCAGCCTCACCACGGCCGCCGGCTCGCCGCCGGTCGCGCTGTTCACCAACGGCCCGCACAACTTCGATGTCAGCGCCGAGGTCGTCGCGGTGGTCGACGTCGGCACCGGCGGCGCCTCCGCGTGCGGGCCGGTCACCGATGCGGTCGCCGGCAAGATCGCCTTCGTGCGCTATGTGTTCGCGTGCGCGAGCGCCGATGTCATGGACAACGTCAAGGCCGCGGGCGCGATCGGCGTGATCGCCGTCCTCGATTTCCCAGGCATCCCGGCGCTCACCCTCAGCGGCAGCCCGACCGCCAACATCCCGGGCATGGTGCTCGGCTTCGCCGACGGCAACGCGCTCGCCGCGGCGCTGCCCACCAGCGTGACGCTCCACCTCGCGACGACGATCGAGCACGACGGCGACTTCGACAATGCGATCATCGCGCACGAGTGGGGCCACTACCTGCATCACCGCCTGGCGTCCTGCGAGGTCACATTTCAGTGCACCGGCATGAGCGAGGGCTGGGGCGACTTCAACGCGCTCCTGATGCTGCTGCGTCCGACCGACAACCGCGATGGCACGTTCGGCCCGGGCGTCTATGCGCTCAGCGCCGGCGGCCTCGCGCAGTTCGGGTTCACCGATCCGGGCTACTTCGGCATCCGGCGCTTCCCGTACAGCCTCGACCGCAGAAAGAACGGGCTCAGCTTCCGCCACATCGGCGATGGCGCGCTGTTGCCCGACACGCCCACCAACCCCGGCCCGGCGGCCAACTTCAACTCCGAGGTCCACAACATGGGGGAGGTCTGGGCCCAGATGCTGTGGGAGGTCTACAACGTGCTGATCGACGAGCACGGCGCGGTCGAGTCGCACCGCCGGATGACCGACTACGTCGTCGCGGGCCTCCTGCTCACCCCGCCCGAAGCGACGTTCACCGAGGCGCGCGACGCGATCCTCGCCGCGGCCGGCGCGCTCGACACCGATGACATGCTGCTGATGGCGGCCGCGTTCGCCGGGCGCGGTGCGGGCACGTGCGCGGTGTCGCCGCCCAACACCTCGTTCGATCAGGCCGGCGTCGTCGAGAGCGGCACGGTCGCCGCCAGGCTCGCGACCAGCACGGCCACGCTCGTCGACGATGGCGCCTCGTGCGACCACGACGGCTACCTCGATCCCGGCGAGTCCGGCACGCTGCGCATCACGCTCGCCAACAGCGGCGTGGTCGCCGCCGAGTCGATCGTCGCCAGGGCGACGACGTCGACCCCGGGCGTCACGCTCGGCAAGCCGGTGCTGATCGATCGAATCGCGCCGCTCAGCCAGGTCGACGTGGCGATCCCGGTCCGGCTCGCCGCGACCGCGCCGACCAGCGCCAACCTCGACATCGCGATCGACGTCACCGGCGACGCGGGCTGCAACACCGGCCACCTCGCGCTCGGCGTCCACGAGCACATCGGCGTCGACGAGGCGCCGGCCTCGGCCACCAGCGACGGCTTCGAGACCCGCAGCCTGGGCTGGACGCTCACCGGTGCGTTCGCGGGCCAGCTCTGGACGCGCACCGGCGGCACCGGCGCGAACCACGTGCTGTTCGGCACCGACGCGTCGTTCCCGACCGACACCCAGGTGGTCTCGCCGGTCCTCGAGGTCAGCACGAACGCGCCGCTCGTGGTCACGCTCATGCACGCCTTTGATCTCGAGCGGGCCTCCGACCTCGGCCCGTTCTTCGACGGGGCCGTGCTCGAAGTCTCGAGCGACGGCGGCGCGACCTGGCAGGACGTCACCGAGGTCGGCGCCGACCCCGGTTACCCGGTGATCATCAGCCCCGACGATCCGACGAACCCGCTGCAGGGTCGCCCCGGCTTCGGCGGCCGGAGCCCCGGCTTCCCGGCGCTGCAGCCGGTCACGCTCGACTTCGGCATGCAGCTCGCCGGCCGGTCGGTGCAGCTGCGCCTGCGGCTCGTCAGCGACTTCTGCTGCAATGCCACGGGCTGGATCGTCGACGATGTTGCGGTCACCGGCGTCACCAACACGCCGTTCACGGCGCTCGTTCCCGAGCCGACCCGGTGCACGGCGCGAACTGTGGCGGCGGGCCGCGCGCCCGACGACAGCATCGTGGTCGACGTGCGGCAGATGCCGTTCAATCGCCTCGCCGGCGTGCCGCTGCCGGAGCCGTAGTCTCCGCGACGAGCCACGCGGCCCCGGCGATCGCGACTGCGTACACGAGCTGCGCCCATTCCAGCCGATCCGCCGGCGCACGGCAGACCGCCGGGATGTGCGCGATGATCACGAATGCCGTGATCTGCGCGGCCTCGAGCACCGCCGCGAGCC
>DATIPJ010000666.1:0-3389 GCA_035472155.1 Kofleriaceae bacterium | reverse complement strand
GCTCGACCACGATCCGTTCCATCCCGAGCCCGCTGCCTCGCTGTTCGACCCCGAGCCGCACCTGCTCGGGATCATCGCCGCCCACACCCATCGCGCCGAGACCCACCGGGTGTGCGTGGCGCAGCGCGTGGTGCGCGAGATCGTCGTCGGATCGACCATCGACTCGGCGCAGCAAGGCGCGCTGCTCGAGATCGGCACCGACGAGAAGGGCCTGGCGGCGATCCGGCTCAAGACCGTGCAGACCGTCGCGCGGTCTGGCTTCACCTGCCGGCCCAAGCCCACGGTGATCGCGGCCGACGAGTGCCAGCGCATCGTGGCGCGCCTCAAGTGCGATGCGCGCTGCGAGCCGCTGTTCGACGAGGGCCAGAAGGCCGCGCGCGACTGCAACGAGCTCGAGCAGCCGACCGGGTTCGCCGATGCGGTGCGCGACCTGATCGGCTCGTCGAGCCCGGTCGAGCCCAAGGCGATCAAGAAGGCGCAGCGCGAGCGCGCGGGCCGGCTGCTGAGCTGCATCTGCCGCAGCTCCGACAAGGGAGCGGCCGTGGGACCGCCGGGCACCAACCGCTGCACGGCGGCCGATGCCGGTGCGCCGGGCATGCCGGTCGCGGGCGAATGCGCGCCGCTCGGCGACGCAGATCCGCTCGACGACGACGTGTTCGCCGCGCGGATCGCGCAGCGCCTGGCGAGCGGCGGCGACGACGCCCGCAAGGAGCTCGCGTGCCTGTCATGGGCGGCCTCGGCCCAGCAGCAGCACAAGGCGCGAGGCATGACGTTCGCCAGCGCGCTGCGCTGCGCATTCGATGACCAGACGATTCCCGCGGAGCAGGAGTCGGTCGCCACGCTGGACAGGCAGGCATGTCAATGAAGCGAGCCATCGTGATCGGAGTGTGCCTGGCGTGCTGGCCAGCGCGCGCCGGCGTGTTCAAGAACATCGGCCGCGACGTCGGCGCGGGCGCGGTCGAGAAGATCCAGCCGGTGCTCACCGCGACGCTCGCGCAGGCCGAGGCCAGCGCGACCCGCCTCGAGGATCACGTCGGCGTCGTGGCCGGCGCGCTGCTCGAGCAGGTCAACGAGAAGGGCAAGGAGCGCCTCGATCAGGTCGACCACATCCTGGAAGCGCGCCTTCTGCAAGCTCAGGTCGAGGTCAAGGACATCACCGACCACGCGCTGAGCGGCGTGAAGGACCTCGTCAATGACGAGCTGACCACTGCCAAGGAGGCCGCGACGGAGACCGCCAAGGCGGTGATCAAGGATCTGCAGGCCGCGGCCAAGGACACGCTGCAGAAGGCGAGCGACGTGATCAAGGACCGCGTCGCCGACGTCGGGCGCGAGGTCAACAACGCGATCGAGAAGGCCGACCACACGCTGGCCGAGCGGATCGCACAGGTCGACGAGGTCGTCGGCCGCCGGCTCGGCAATGTCGACGTGATCGCGAGCAAGCAGCGCGTCGCGATCGAGGAGACCGCGCTGCGCCTCGCGGTGCTGATCGGGCTGGTGGTGTTCACGGTGTTCGTGCTGCGCAACCTGTACGCGCGCTACTCCAAGCTGATCGCGGAGGCCACCGGCGGTGAGACGGGCGGCGGCCGGAGGCACGCGCGGGACCGCATCGGCACAGCCGGATCGGCGGACGAGCGCGCCGCGCCGTGGGGCCCGCGCGGTGGTGCGCGCACGCTGATGTTCGTGCGCGGCCTGGGCGTGCCGCTGATCGGCAACCTCGTGGTCGCGGCGCTGGGAGCGGCCGTGCTGCTCGTGCTCTACGACCGCCTGCCGCTGGGCGCGCGGTCGGAGGCGATCGCACTGGTCAATGTGCACCGCAACGGGTTCACCGACAGCCTCAAGCGCTTCGACTTCGCGCGGGCGCGCTTTCACGCCTCGCAGCTCGAGTACCTGGCGCCCGACGATCCGACGGCGCACGGTGCGCTGATCGCGAAGGCGGAGCTCCTGCGCGATGTGATCGGGCGACCGACGCTGTTCGGCACCGACGCGGGCATCGCTTCGCTGTGGAAGCGGCTCGACGAGAGCCGGCGGCTCATGATGCCGCAGGTCGATCCCGATCTGCTCGTCGTGGAGGCGATGCTCCTGTGGGAGACCGGGGAGTCGCGCCGCGACGAGCTGCGCGCCGCCTCGCTGTGTGCGCGCGCGCTGCGGATCCGCGCGAGCGGTAGCGGGTTCGCGCTCGCGTCGCTCGCCCGCGCCTACATCGAGACGTTCCTCGATGCGCCGTTCACCGACGACAAGGTCGGCCTGGGCCGCGACAGCTACGCGCTCGACGACCTGCGGGCGGTGCTCGAGTACGCGCCCGCCGCCGACAGCGACCACCCGCTGGCGACGCGGATCCGGGTCGTACGGCTGATGCGCACGCTCGACGGCGCGTCGTCGACTGCATACGCGGACATGGTCCAGGCGCACGCCCGCATGGTCGCCGCGGTGCGGCGGGGCGCGACCGCGCAGGCCACCGCGGCCCGGAAGCAGCGCCTCGAGGCGGCGGAGGCGGTGCTGAACGCCTGGCAAGCGTTCGACGCCAAGCTCGCCGAGCAGCCCGCGCTCGCGCGTGATCCATCGGTGCTGCTGGTGTTCCGCTTGAACGATGCGCAGTTCGCGCGCGCCAAGTGGTTTCGCGATCACAAAGACACCAACGAGCTCGCGCCGCTGCTCGTGGCGACCCCCGAGCAGCTGGACAACAATCCCCCGGGGAAGCCGGCGGCCAAGCCGGCGGAGCGGCCGGCCGCGAAGCAGGACAAGACGGCGATCTCTCCTCGGGTGGCGACGCCCAAGGACCGCCTGGCGATGGCCCCGCCGCGCCTGGTGTGGGCTCGCCGCTACCAGGTGCTGATCGATGGACCCGCGCGCACGCTGTTCGAGCTCCAGGAAGCGAACCGGTTCGCCGCGCTCGAGGCGGCGGCGTTTGGCTTCGAGCGCGCGATGATCGAGGCGTGCGTTGCCCCCGCGGCGAACGCGACCGCGGGCACCTGCCAGGGCGATCCGGATGCGGTCGCGCGGGCCGCGCAGGCGGCAGCCGCGCTCGGCCTGTACGTCTCCGATCCCAAGGCGCAGTCGCCGCGCACCGCGCTGGCGAGAAAACTCCTGCGTGCGAAGCTCGAGGGCGGCACACCTGCAGCAGCGTCGAGCAAGCCGTCGGTCGCGCAATCCCCGCGCGACAGCAAGCAGCCGAACGAGCAGCAGGAAGCCGAGAACGCGATGCGCGGCCGCGGCATCCGCCTGCTCTGATCGCCTAGCTAGGCGTCGTCGCGCAGCGCCTTCTTCAGCTGCTCGCTGACGTCGGGGCGCTGGGCAAATGGGTCGCTCGGGTTGCGCGCGGCGAGGATGTCCTCCATGCGCGACTGCACGTTGCCCAGCGCGCGTGGGTGGCTGAAGATGTAGAACCGCTC
>DATIPJ010000665.1:0-2821 GCA_035472155.1 Kofleriaceae bacterium | reverse complement strand
CGACGGGCTCGACCTGCTGCAGCACGACCGTATGCAGTATCCGGAGACCATACGATTTCTGGTGACGGGTAATCGCGACATCGAGATCGCGGCCCGGGCGGTCAACGAGGGTGCCGTACATCGCTACTTCTCCAAGCCATGGAATGACGAGAAGCTGCGAGCGGCGCTCGAGATCATGCTGAGATCCCGGCCGTCGTCTGCACCCAGCAGGAGCTGATCGTGGCAGGACTCGCGGTGGCGAAACCGTACCTCGGACGAGTACTGGTGGTCGATGACGATCCAAGCATGCGCAAGATCTGCGCGCGCGTGCTCGGAAACGAAGGTTGGGAGGTCGTGGTCGTCGACGGTGGACGCTCCGCGATCGAAGCCGTGCGAGACAGCGCCACGCCGTACGATTGCGTGGTCTCCGATGTCCACATGCCCGAGATCGACGGCTTCGCGCTGATCGCCGCGATCCGCCGTCACGACGACGATCTGCCGGTGCTGCTGATGACCGGCGACCCGTCGCTCGACGGTGCGGTGCGCGCGATCGACAACGGCGCGGTGTCGTATCTGTCCAAGCCGTTCGATCACGAAATGCTCGCGGCAGGCGTCGCGCGCGCGGCGAGGCGCCACGGCGTCGCGCGGATGCGGCGGCGCGCCTCGTCGACGACCGACAGCGACTTCCACGACAAGGCCCTGCGATTCGAGAACGCGCTCGCCAGCTCGTGGATGGCGTTCCAGCCGATCTTCGATGTCCCGGCCAACCGCACGTTCGCCTACGAGGCGCTGGTCCGCACCGAGGAGGAATCGCTCAAGCGTACCGATGTGTTCATCGCGACCGCGGAGCGGCTCGGCCGCATCCCCGACCTCGGCCGCACGGTGCGCTCGGCGGTCGCGACCGCGGCGTGCGATATCCCCGACGATCTCCTGATCTTCGTCAACGTGCACGGTCTCGAGCTCGCCGATGACGACCTGTTCTCGGATGCCTGTGCGCTGGCGCCGCTCGCGCGCCGCGTCGTCCTCGAGATCACCGAGCGCGTCGGGCTCGATCCGATCGCCGGCCCAGCGCGGGTCGCCGAGCTGCGCAAGCGCGGCTACCGCATCGCGGTCGACGACCTCGGCGCGGGCTATGCGGCGCTCGGCGCGCTCGCCACGCTCGAGCCCGACATCGTCAAGCTCGACATGTCACTGGTCCGCGACCTCGATCGCCACCCCACCAAGCGCCGCGTGGTCGGCGCGATCGCCACGCTGTGCCGCGAGCTCGGCAGCCGCGTCGTCGCCGAGGGCGTCGAGACCCAGTCCGAGTTCAGCGCGCTGCGCGAGGCCGGCATCGAGCTGATCCAGGGCTTCCTGCTCGCGCGGCCGACGCGCGTGCGCAACGTACCGCTGCTCAGCTTCTAGCTCGCTCGCCCGAGCTCGAGCAGGCGCTGCAGGATCCGGTGGGTGAGGCCCCAGATCACGTGGCCTTCGTAGTTCCAGCTCGGAAATGTCGCCTGCGACGATGGATAGGTGTACGTGCCGTCGAGCGCGCCCGACGCGGCGAGCTCGATCGGTAGCCAGAACGCCGCGCGCGCCTCGGGCCCGCACACCGGCTCGAGCGCCGCGGCGGTCGCGAACACGAACGGTGTCACCTGGATGCCGTTGGGCCCGGTCAGCCGCGGATGGATCGGGTCGAGGTTGCCGAGCAGCCGCGTGCCGTCGAGGTCGATGCCGAGCTCCTCGCGGGTCTCGCGGATCGCCGTGACGCGCAGGTCACCATCGCTGGCCTGGTAGCCACCGCCCGGGAGCGAGATATGGCCGGACCACGGATCGCCGTCGCGATCGGCGCGCTTCATGAGCAGCACCCGCGGCGCAGGCTCCTCGTGGAGTAGCACGGCGACCGCGGCGCGCCGCCTGCCATCGTCGGGAGGCCGCCGGGCCTCGGGCTCCGCGAGCGTCATTCGCGTGGCGAGCGAGTCGATCCACGAAGCCACTGCGTTCAACGAAGCCACGGCGATGATGATAGCGCCTGCGGGCGGGGGTAGGATGCCGTCATGCGCGGGCGTCCGTTTGGAACCACCGGTAGCAGCGTGCCGGTGATCGGGATCGGTACGTGGAACCTGGAGCAGGATGATCCGAGCAGCGCGATCGCGGCGATCCGCCGCGCCGTCGAGCTCGGCATGGTGCACGTCGATACGGCCGAGATGTACGGCAGCGGCGCGGTCGAGACGCTCGTCGGCGAGGCGATCGCCGGCGTGCGCGACCGCGTGTTCCTGGTGAGCAAGGTCCTGCCGCGCCACGCGAGCTACGCCCAGACCCTGCGCGCGTGCGAGGCCAGCCTCGAGCGGCTCGGCACCGATCACCTCGACGCG
This sequence comes from Kofleriaceae bacterium, assembly GCA_035472155.1. Lineage (GTDB taxonomy): Bacteria > Myxococcota_A > Polyangia > Haliangiales > Haliangiaceae > JABFXX01. The sequence goes on along the minus strand of DATIPJ010000665.1, from coordinate 488 downwards.
TACCTCTTGCACTGGCGCGAGGACCAGCCGCTCGCCGAGACGTTCCGCGCGTTCGAGACCCTGCGCGAGCAGGGCAAGATCCGCGCGTGGGGCGTGTCGAACTTCGACGACGACGACCTCCGCGAGGCGCTCGCGATCGCCGGCCCCGGCAAGATCGCGTGCAACCAGGTCCTCTACCACCTCGGCGAGCGCACGATCGAGCACCGCGTGATCCCGTGGTGTGAGCAGCACGGGGTCGCGGTCGTCGCGTACAGCCCGTTCGGCAGCCGCGGCGGGTTTCCGAACAACCGCGCGCTGGCCCAGGTCGCCAAGCGGGTCGGCGCCACGCCTCGCCAGGTCGCGCTCGCGTTTGTGACGCGCCGCCCGTCGGTGTTCGCGATCCCCAAGTCGTCGCACGAGAAGCACGTCGAGGAGCTCGCCGCGGCCGACCCGGTCGCGCTCGATCCCGACGCGATCGCGGCGATCGAAGAAGCCTTTCCGCTCGCCCG
>DATIPJ010000664.1:0-4295 GCA_035472155.1 Kofleriaceae bacterium | reverse complement strand
CTCGGAGCGAGCGGTTGGGCCGCTGGGCGGAACTCCTGGAGCGAAACCCCCATTGGCATCTATCGACTTTGCACCAGACGGAGTACCAGACGCCTGAGCGCTCGTCGAGCGGCGGCGGCTTCGAGGCGACCGGCTTGGCGGCGGGCGGCTTCGCAGCGACCTTCGGGTCGTCGGCCTTTGCAGGCTTGGCGGTCGCAGAAGGTGGCTTGGTGTCGTTGCTCATACGACCATCCTAGCGATCGTCGCAGGCCCATTGCACGATCAACGCACCCGATCAGCGGGTCTGGCGTGTGACGAACTGAACGAATCCGGCCATGTATCGCGTGAGCTGGCCGCGCACCGTGGCATCGATCAGCGCGCCGTGCTCGTCGAAGACCTTCGCCGCGCTCGAGACCTGCATGCGCGCGCCGAAGAACGGCAGCGTCCCCAGCGTGCGCAGCACCGGTAGCCACGCGGCCTGCGCCAGGTTCGTGCCGCCCAGCCCCGGCGTTGCGCCGATCACACCGACTGGCCTGCCGCTCCACACCCGCGCGATGACCGCCGACGGCCGCGACGTCCAGTCGATCGCATTCTTGAACACGCCGGGCAGCGAGTTGTTGTACTCGGGCGTCACCAGGAGGACGCCGCTCGCGCCGGCGATCCTGTCCTTGAGCCCCTGGACCGCCGCCGGCACTCCCGCCTCCTCGAGGTCGCCGTTGTAGAGCGGGACGTCTTCGATCGACGCGGTCTCGATCGCGGCGCCCTCGGGCGCGACCTCGATCGCCGCGCGCAGCAGCATGCGGTTGTACGAACGGGCGCGCACGCTGCCGGCGATCGCCAGGATGGTCACGGTCACAGGGTCACAGGCTCAGGTCGAACGCGGCATCGCCGCTGATGGGATCGATCGACGCGGTCTCCCACGTCGATCCGTGCCGCAGCCGCACCGCGGTGTAGTTGATCGGAAGCTTGTCGACGGTGAACTTGCCCTGGACGCATGGCACCGGCGAAAAGCCGAAGACCGCGTTCTCCGCGTTCACCCCGAAGTTGATCTGCAGATCCGGCGACGGCGCGCACGCCGCCTCGCTCGCCGGTCCGCCCTTCACCGTCCAGTTGACGTGAACCGCATGGACCTGCGAGGCGGGCTGGCAGCTGCCGGTGCGCGTGCACACATCGCCGCCCGAGCAGTCGCGGTCGACGTCGCACGACGACCTCTGGCCGGGCGGGCCGATCTCGCGCGGAGGGCGGGCCTCGTCATCGCTCGACGACCACGTACAGCCAACGAGCACCACCAGGAGCAGCCCTCGCTTCATGCACCGAGCGTAGCGCACGCGGCCGTCGAGCGACATGCGATAGTGCGCGCCATGCGCACCTCCCGCCGGTTCACCGCTGTACTCGTGACGCTCGGCCTCGCGCTGGCCTCACCCCTTCATGCCAACCCGACGCCGCCCCTGGCGCCGGACATCCCTGCGAAGTTCACGCCGCCGACCCAGGCCGCCGACTACGAGCGCCGCGAGGTCATGATCGCGATGCGCGACGGGGTGAAGCTCCACACCGTCGTCCTGGTGCCGCGCGGCGCTGCGCGACTGCCGATCATCCTGACCCGCACGCCGTACAACGCCAGCAAGCGCACCGAGCGCACGGTGTCCAACCGGCTCGCGGGCACGCTGTCGATCGGCGACGATCAGTTCGCCGACGGCAGCTTCATCCGCGTGTACCAGGATGTCCGCGGCAAGTACGGCTCCGAGGGCGACTACGTGATGACGCGCCCGCTGCGCGGCCCGCTCAACGACAGCAAGGTCGACCATTCGACCGACACCTACGACACGATCGACTGGCTCGTGAAGAACCTCCCGGAGACCAACGGCAAGGTCGGGATGATCGGCTCGTCGTACGAGGGCTTCACGGTGCTGACGGCGCTGGTCCACCCGCACCCCGCGCTCAAGGCCGCGATCCCGATGTGCCCGATGGTCGACGGCTGGCGCGGTGACGACTGGTTTCACAACGGGGCATTTCGCCAGACCAACTTCGACTACATGATCTCGCAGACCACCGAGCGCGGCGAGGGCAAGTCGGTAGCGCGCACGGGCTACGACGACTACGACAACTTTCGCCGCGCTGGCTCGGCGGGCGACTTCGCGCGCGCGAGCGGCCTCGATCAGCTCGGGTTCTGGCGCAAGATCGCCGAGCACCCGGCGTACGATGCGTTCTGGCAGGGCCAGGCGCTCGACAAGCTGCTCACCACCGAGCCGCTGACCGTGCCCACGATGCTGGTCGCCGCGATCTGGGACCAGGAGGACATGTACGGCGCGATCGCGACCTACCAGGCGCTCGAGCCCAAGGACAGGAACAACGACAAGCTGTTCCTCGTGCTCGGGCCGTGGCGGCACTCGGGGCCCAACGCCGAGGGCTCGACGCACGGGCCGCTCAAGTTCGGCAGCGACACCGCGCTCGCGTTCCGCCGCGATGAGGCGCGGCCGTTCTTCGACGCGCTGCTGCGCGACCGGCCGACGCGGCCGGCGGTGTCGCCGGTGACCGTGTACGAGACCGGGACCAACACGTGGCGGCAGATGCCGCGCTGGCCGCTCGCGTGCCCGTCGGGCTGCACGTATCCGATGCGCCCGTTGTACCTGCTGCCCGGCGGGCGCACCGGGTTCACCGCGCCGACCGGCGAAGGCTTCGACGAGTACATCTCGGATCCGGCCAAGCCGGTCCCGTACATCCCGCGCCCGGTGCGGTTCGCCGACGGCGACGCGTGGCGGCACTGGCTGGTGTCCGACCAGCGGACGGTCGCCGACCGCCCCGACGTCTTGACGTATATGACCGATCCGCTGACCGCGCCGACCCGGATCGCCGGTGCGCCGCTGGTCAACCTGTTCGCGTCGACGTCGGGCAGCGATTCGGACTGGGTGGTGAAGCTGATCGACGTGTACCCCGAGGAGGTGCCCAGCCAGCCCGAGCTCGGCGGCTACCAGCTCGGCATCGCGATGGACATCTTCCGCGGCCGCTACCGCGACAGCTTCGAGCGCCCCGCGGCGATCCCGGCCAACACCGTGCAGCGCTATCGCTTCGCGCTGCCGATGGTGAACCACGTGTTCCTGCCCGGCCATCGGATCATGGTGCAGGTCCAGTCGTCGTGGTTCCCGCTCTACGATCGGAACCCGCAGACGTTCGTCGACAACATCTTCTTCGCCAAGCCGGGCGACTACCGCAAGGCGAGCCAGCGGATCTATCACCAGCCCGGCGCGGCGAGCGCGATCGAGCTACCGGTCGCGCGCTGAGCGCCGGGTTATTTCTCGTCGCTGCCCGCGGCGGGCTCCTCGGCGTCCTCGCCGGGGTGGTCGGTATCGACGTCGACGCCGCGATCGGAGAGCACCCGGGTCGCGACCTCCTTCTGGTGCGGATCGAGCAGCGCGAAGGCGCGCCTGAGCGCATCGTGCACGTCGGCGGCGCGCTCGTTGACTGCGCCCGCCGCAGCGTTGCCACCGGCGCTCGCGCTGCCCGAGCCGGCGCCGGCGCCCTGCGCGGATCGCCGCCCTCGCCCTCCGCGCCCGCCCATACCACCGCCGGCGCCCCCCATACCGCCGCCGGCGCCGCCCGTGCCGCCGCCACCCATACCGCCGCGGCGCCCGCCGCGATGGCGACCGGTCTGGCTCCCCGTCGCATCCCCGGCGGGCTTGCCGCCTCGCTGGCCGCCATCGAGCACGGCGAGCTTGTCCGCGAGCTCGGTGTCGATCTCCTTGAGCTGCGTCAGCTGATCGTCGCGCAGCGAGAGCTCGCTGGCGTCGTCGATCAGGTAGCCGATCGGCGTGCCCGACGCCGACGGCAGGGGTGGATGATCGTCGGGTTGAACGGTCGGCTTGGTCTCGTGGCTGCACCCGAGCACAGCGGCGAGCGCGAGCCCGAGGACGGCGCGCATGGTTATTTCGCCCAGACTTGAAGCTTGGCGCGCCCGCCACCCGGCAGGTTGCGATACTTGAAGTCGATGTAACGAATCGCACGCTCGTCGCCCGGGAAGTCGATCACGCGCGTGCGCTGGCCCTCGCGGAAGATGTGCTTGACCTCGGGGTGCCACGCCGGGCCCCTGACAAACTTGATCTCGAAGTCGATGAGCTCGAGGTCGCTGTCGCGCACGACCAGCGTGAGCTTGGAGAACCGGCCCTCGTGCCTGCCGACGGTGATCCGGTCATGATCGACGCGGCCGTTGACATCGCGCTCGCCGAGCATCGTCCAGCCCGCCGAGTCCCAGGTGAACGGCGCCGGGCGACCACCGCCACCGCCACGGCCACCGGCCTCGGCCTTCCAGCCCCACACCTCGA
>DATIPJ010000663.1:0-3988 GCA_035472155.1 Kofleriaceae bacterium | reverse complement strand
TGGCTGCGCTGCGCGCGGCGGCGCGCATCGAAGGTGGCCGCGTGATGGTCACGTCCCGATCGCAGCGCGGTACATGCCTCCGGTGCGAGTTCCCGCTCGAGCAGCTGGCCGAGCGCGAGTACCTGTCCGATGACGGGTCGTCGCGCCCGCAGCGAATGATCGCCTGACGTCAATCTGCCATCACCTGCACCTCGGCCAGGCTCAAGTAGCGCGGGGATCGGCGTGCGTGACATCATGCGCTGCGACGCGCGGCGATCGCTTCTCCGATCGCCGCGCTACAGGACCTTGAGCGGGGCGAGCGACACGATGCGTAGGCGGCGCGCAGCCTCGAGGTCATCGCCGAGGTTGCCCGCGACCGGCGGAATCGGGTCGCCGACGATCAGCAGCGCGCGCGTGAGGCCCGGGCGCTGCAGCATCACCTCGACGCGGTACGTCCGGGGGGCGCGCGCGGCGCCGTGCGTGCAGCCCGGGGCGACATCGTCGCCGCAGCGGCCGATCAGGAGGCCGCGCTCATCGTAGACGCGGATCTCGGCCGGCTGCGGCGAGGTCGCGCGCACGATCAGCTTGTCGTGGCGGTAGGCGACGCCGTTGCCCGATTGCCCCAGGTGGTTCTCGCCGCTCGGCGAGATCTCGATGACGAGCGACGGCTCGATCGACGGCGCCGGGCGCAGCGCGATGTAGAGCGCGGCCGCGGCGGCGACCACGACGACCGCGGCGAGGCCCGATGCCGCGATCCGAAGGCGATGATGATATGCGCGACGAGCGCCATCTCTCACACCTCGCGAGTCTACTGCAGGAAATCGACCGGCACCGCCGATTCGAGGGCCCGCGTGGTAGCGTCCGAGCGTGACCGACCCAGCCAAGTTCGCGCTCGACCTCCCTGCTTTCCGCGAGGTCCGCGCGCGGATCGCGCCGCACATCAAGCACACGCCGCTCTTGACGTCGCGCCAGCTGAGCGAGCGCACCGGCTTCGAGGTGCGGGTCAAGGCCGAGATGTTTCAGCGCGTCGGGTCGTACAAGATCCGCGGGCCGCTGAACAAGCTCTCGCTGATGCCCGAGGAGCAGAAGCGGCGCGGGGTGGTGTGCTCGTCGGCCGGGAACCACGCGCAGGGCGTGGCGCTCGCGGCGCAGATCCATGGGATCCGCGCGGTGGTGTGCATGGCGGCCAATGCGACGCCGGCCAAGATCGCGGCGACGCGCGGGTATGGCGCCGAGGTGGTGCTGCACGGCAGCATCTGGGACGAGGCCAACGAGAAGGCGAAGGAGCTGGTGCGGACGCAGGGGCTGACGTATGTGCACCCGTTCGACGACGAACAGCTGATCGCCGGCCAGGGCACGCTCGGGCTCGAGGTCGTGCAGGACTGGCCCGAGGTGGACGTGGTGGTGGTGCCGATCGGCGGCGGCGGGCTGATCTCGGGCGTGTCGATGGCGGTCAAGTCGCACAACCCGAAGGCGCGCGTGATCGGGGTCGAGTCGTCGGATGGGCCGGCGATGAAGCGCAGCGTCGATGCCGGCAGGCTCGAGACGATCGAGTGCGGCACGATCATCGACGGCCTGCGGGTGCGCCGCGTGGGCGAGACAACGTTCTCGGTGGTGCAGCGCTTCGTCGACGACATCGTGACGCTGCCCGACCGCGAGATCTTCGAGGCGATGATCTGGGTGATGGAGCGCTGCAAGCTGGTCGTCGAGGGCGCGGCGGCGGCGCCGGTGGGTGCGCTGCTGCACGGGCTCATCAAGGCGCCCAAGGGCGCGCGCGTGGCCTGTGTGCTGTCGGGCGGCAACGTCAATCTGGATCAGCTGCGCGGGCTGTCCTGGAACTGACGCGGGCTACTCTTCGTCGTCGCCCGGCTTTCGCTTGGCGGCGAGCTTCTGCTGCGCGAGGTGGGGCACCACATCGTAGTGCGAGAGCTCCATGACGAAGTTGCCCTGGCCGCCGGTCATCGCGCGCAGCTGGCCGGCGTAGCGAGACAGGCCGCTGAGCGGCGCCTGGGCGCGCACGATGGTCATCGCGTTGGTGACGTCGACGCCGACGACGTGGCCGCGGCGGTTCTTGAGGTCGCTCGTGATGTCGCCGGTGTGCTTGTCGGGCACGACGACCTGGAGCGCGACGATCGGCTCGAGCAGCACGGGGTTGGCGCGCTCCATCGCGGCCTTCGTCGCGAACTTGGCGGCGGTGCGAAATGCGATGTCCTTGCTGTCGACGGCGTGGCTCTTGCCGTCGTGCACGGTGACGCGCACGTCGTGGACCGGGAAGCCGGCCACCACGCCGTGCTCGAGGGCGTCGCGGCAGCCTTCGTCGCACGCCGGGATGTACTGGGTCGGGATCGCGCCGCCGAACACGTCGTCGACGAACTCGTAGCCGGTGCCGCGCGGCAGCGGCTCGACGCGCAGGAAGACCTCGGCGAACTGGCCGGCGCCGCCGGTCTGCTTCTTGACGCGGTGGTGGCCCTCGGCGCGGCCGGTGATGGTCTCGCGGTACGCGATGGTCGGCTGGCGCGCGGTGACGTCGAGCCCGAACCGGTTCTTGAGCTTCTCGAGGGTGATCCGCAGGTGGAGCTCGCCGATGCCGCTCAGCACGAGCTCGTGGGTCTGCGGCTCCTGGCTGGCGCGCAGGGTCGGATCCTCCTCGACCAGGCGGGCCATCGCGGTCGACAGCTTGACCTCGTCGGCCTTCTTGGTGAGGACGACCGCGAGCGAGTACATCGGGACCGGATAGGCGGGGCGCGCCGCGGCGAGGTCGTCGGCGCAGGCGGGGTCGTGGAGGATCGTGTCGACGTGAAGGTCCTCGAGCTTGGCGATCGCGACCAGGTCGCCGGCGAAAGCTGCGCTGGCGAGCTCGAAGTGGTTGCGCCCGCGCACCTTCAGCAGGTGGCTGGCCTTGAGCGGCTTCTTGGTCCCGCGCACGACGAACGAGGTCGCGCTATCGAGCTTGCCCTGGAGCACGCGAACCATCGATACCTTGCCGAGGTAAGGATCGGTCACGATCTTGAAGACGTGGGCGAGCAGCGGGCGATCCGGGTCGCAGGCGATCGCGACCAGGTCGTCGCCCCGGCGCAGGCGGCGCGGCCGGCTGGTGATCGGCGAGGGGCCCTCCTCGACGAGGATGTGAAGCAGATCGTCGACGCCGACCTCGCGGGTCGCGCAGGTGAACAGGATCGGCACGACGTGGCCGCGGTTCATCGCCTCGACGAAGTCGCCGCGCAGCTTGACGACGTCGATGCTCTCACCGGCGAGGTAGCGCTCGAGGTCGTCGTCGTCGATCTCGATCGTCGACTCGAGCATCTCCTTGTGGACGGCGGCGACCGAGCCGAAGTCGGCGACGCCGGCCTCCTCGTCGAAGCAGTCGACGACGCCGGTGCCGCCGTCGGTCGGCAGGTTGATGCAGTGCAGCTCGGGGCCGAATGTCGCACGCAGCTGCTCGACGAGGGCCGGCAGCGCGGCGGGGCTCTCGTCGATCCGGTTGACGACGATCATGCGCGCGAGCCCGGCTTCCCCGGCGGCGTGGAACAGCCGGCGGGTGCCGAGCTCGATGCCGGCACCCGCGTGGACGACGATGACCGCGACCTCGACCGCGGCCAGGGCGGCGAGCGCGTGGCCGACCAGCTCGGGCGCGCCCGGTGTGTCGATGAGGTTGATCTCGCGGCCGGCGTTGGTGCCGAACAGCACGGTCGAGCTGGTCGAGTGATGGTGGGCCTTGGCCTCGGGCTCGAAGTCACTCGTCGTCGTGGCGTCGTCGACGGAGCCGGCGCGCGCGATCGCGCCGCAACGATGGAGGATGGCTTCCGCGAGCGTGGTCTTGCGCGCGCCGGTGTGGCCGAGCAAGACGATGTTGCGGATCGCCGCGGGCTGGAAACCGGGCACCTTGCTCATGAGGCCATGGTACGCCCCCCAGCGCCGCCGGGCGTCAAGGGAGAATCAACTCATGGCCGACATCGGTGCACCCGGCTCGGGCGCTCGCCGGCCGTTTTCGGACCCCGTCGACGATCGG
>DATIPJ010000662.1:0-5038 GCA_035472155.1 Kofleriaceae bacterium | reverse complement strand
ACGCCGCGGCCGGCTACGTCGGCTGGTTCGCCACCCAGCTCAAGACCAAGATCGAGGCCTGGGACCTCGCGTTCGACCCCAGCGCGGTGTCGCTCGCGACCGTCAACCTCGACGGCAAGCCGACCAAAGCGGTCGTGTTGGCGTGGAACCCGGCGTGGGGCACGATCCCGATCACCCGCGACTTCCCGCTCTCCTTGGGCCCAGCCGACGCGCGCGCCGCGCTGTCCGCGATCCACGGCCTGGCGGGATGGGCAAAGGTCCCCGCGTCGGATCACGGCACGATCGACGCGGTGCTCGGCGGCGAGGAGAACATGCAGTCGGCGGCAGCGCGAGACCACTTCCGCCCGACCTTCAAGGCCGTCAAGGCCAAGAAGGATGACGAGCAGGCCACCGCGCTCAAGGGCGTGCTCAACACCAAGGACACCACGCCGGGCTGGTCGGCCGAGCCGATGAACACCGCGGTCGCGACCGTGACCGTGGCCGGCCCGACCGCGCACAAGGACTACAATTTCAGCGGCCAGAAGGCCGACGCCGAGGAATGGATCGCGACCTACAGCGACGGCATCAACGTCAAGATCGTATCGCCGAAGGCGCCGACCCCGGGCTATCACAACCACAGCGTGCAGGAGGTCGCCGAGGCCGCCGGGTTCATGCCGAAGTCGGCGCGCGCGGTGATCACCGTGATCATGCTCAATCCGATCGTGAACCCCGACGACGCGCACTGGGCGGTGACCTATCACAAGCCCGACTTCCACTCCTACATGACCGCGGGCGCGGCCGGCGTGGTCACGATCTATCCCGACAAGGCCACCAACGCGTTGCCCGACAACAACGGCCGGCGCAGCGCGATGGTCCATGAGACCGGCCACACATGGTCGTTCAAGAACTGGGGCGAGGACAAGACCAAGGGCAAGTGGCTGGAGTGGAAGAAGGCGATGGACGCCGACAAGGTCGCGGTGTCGGGCTACGCCACCAACGACATCGCCGAGGACGTCGCCGAGACCTGCCGGGTCTACGTCAGCAGCAAGGGCACCGCGCGCTACAAGGAATACGAGGCGATGGTGCCGAACCGGTTCGCCATGCTCAAAGCGGAGTACGACAAGTGACGCGCCTCGCCGCAGGCTGGGTCGCGCTCGGGCTCGCGACCGCCGGATGCGGCGGCCCCGACGCCAAGCCGACCGCTGCCCCCGACAACCACGACCACAAGGACACGGCCATGAAGAGCTCTGTATCACCGGCCGGGGAGCACCACCCCGGGCAGATCACGTACATCGATCACGTCGAGAACCGGACGTGGACCCAGACCGCCGCCGAGGTCCCGACGACGATCGCGTGGGTCAAGGTCGACGACCACTGGAAGGCCGTGGTGCAGATCGAGATCAACGGCGCGGGCGACCGGCGCGAGATCACCAAGTACGGCGCGAACCACGTGTTCCTCGAGACCACGACCGCGACGATGGGCCCGCCGCCGGCAGCGCCGAGCCAGCCCCAGCCGGTGCCCACGCCGATGCCGATGCCAACCCCGACGAAGTGACCGGCGCCGGGCGCGACGGCCTCACGGCCGGGAGCAGCGGCCGCGCTGATCGGGGCGCGGTGCTCGGCCTCGCGCGACCGGATGCAGCAGCGGCCGCGATCGCGGCGCTCGGAGCCGAGGTTCACCGCGGCGAGCTCGCCGATGCCGAGAGCCTCCGTCACGGTGTCGCCGGAAGCGATCACGCAACGCGCGATCGCCGAGGCGATCGGCAAGCTGTTACGTTCGGGCTCGGCGTCGTGGTCGGCACCGACGAGACCGCCGCGCTGTTTCTGCGCGGCCTGCATGGCGTCCTGCGCCGGTTCGGCTTCATGGCCGTCCTGTTCCTGGATTATGTGGCGCGGAACATACTCCATCCCCGTCGGGCCTGCCGTGTTGGCGCAGTGCGCCGAGTAGAGGAGGTCTGTGCGATCAATTGGGTCGGACGACCTTGTTCTTGATCAGCGTGACCGCGGTTTGCGACAGAAGCCTGCCTTTCACCGATGCCGCGGACCCCAGCGTGATCGCCGTCTTGGACAGCACGACCCCTTCGACGTGCGCTCCCGAGCCAATCGTGACTCCGCCGCTGACCTGCCAGAACACGTTCCTGGGCCGCCCGCCGCCGACGAGGAGCATCTCCACGGAGTTGCTCATCGTCAGATTCTGCGCGATCTCGAAGATCCACACATCCGTCGCGCTGCCCACGAGCGCGACGGTGGCCGGGATCAGGACGCTCGAGCTCCACTTGTAGACGCCTGGGCGGAGGATCCTGCCACCAAGGTTACCACCCGCGAACTCCGTGAAGTTCGGCGCGCGCCCGGCTGCATCGGTGAATGCAGTCTGCATGTCACCGATCGCCGTGGTCAGGTTCGCCGGCGTGGGCGACGCATAGTCGGCCGCGTACACCTTGCCGGTCACCTGCGGCGAGGTCGAGAATACGTTCGAGGCGTCCAGGGTTAAAGAGAATCCGGTGATCGCAGTGGACGAGATCGGACTGACCCCCATATCACCCGTGATAGCCGACGGCGGCACGGTGGAGATTCCGGACTGGGACAGGATCGCGAAGCCGGCCGCGGTGCCGAGATTCACTGGCGCCGTCAGCGCCGTCAGCTCCGCCGACCCCTCATCTTCCACCTGCGCCTCGGAGTCGCCGACGCAGCCTCCGACGAGCGAGACCGCCAACACAGCACCACTGAAGACATGCAGTTTCAAATTAGACGTGATGTTCAAAATAGCTCCTTCGTTTCCGTGGCCGAGACGCCCGTCGACGATCGCCACACGATGCACGCCGATGCAAAAGGCGCATGCGCGCCATGGGATCGTGTCGCTTCAATCCGTCACGCCGCTGAAGCGGCGCTCCGGATCCGCATGACCGGGCGAACGCCTCAGGAGCAGACTCCGTGCCATACGCGAAACCGACCTGCAGCCACCGTCACGGCGGCTCGACATGGCACTTGTGGCCTTTCGGTGTGAGCGCAACTCGTCGAACGAGTACATTCGCCCCGCCGCATCTTGCGACGCGTAGATATCAGCAGTCGGTCGCGCGAGGAAGTGCGACTCGCTGGCCCAGCCTCTATGTGGACCCGGAAGACTTTGCGCGGCCCACGCTAAAGCCAGGGTGCATGCAGCCGTGTGATCTCGGCCGTTCCGACTCCTATGAAGATATCTGACTGGCGGCCACACGCTGGAGGGCCTCGACAAGTCGAGTTGGGTCTACTGGCTTGACCACGTGATCGCAGAAACCCGCTTCGCGGCTGCGTTGCTGGTCCTCTTCCATGCCGTATCCACTCAGAGCGATACCCTTCATCGCGTGGCGGTCACGAAGCTGCTGCATCAATTCCCAGCCGGTTCCGTCGGGCAATCCCAAGTCGCTGAGGACGACATCGAAGCGCTCCGCTGCCGCAAGCTGCAACGCCGCTGCAACGCTGCTGGCAGTCTTGACGTCGTACTTCAATACGCCCAGCAGCTCCGCCAAGAGTTCTCTCGAATCGTCATTATCCTCGACGAGCAGAACGCGCAAGTGCCCATCGATGCGGGGATCGGCGTCGCGGTGTGCGGCAACGGCTTCGCGGGCGGTCGTCGTCGGCAACTCCACGGTGAAGGTCGCGCCCTTTCCCAGGCCATCGCTGTGCGCGCGAATGGTTCCAGCGTGCATCCTCACGATGCTGTCGCAAATCGCGAGGCCAAGCCCCAGTCCGCCAAACTGGCGCGTGATGTCGATGTTGCCCTGCTCGAACGCATCGAAGACCTTGGGCAACGTTTCCGGCGCGATTCCGACGCCGCTGTCGCGCACCTCGACGCGTAGCCCACCCTCGGCATCGTCGCTCCGGACGAAGATGTCGCCACCGTCGGGCGTGAACTTCGCGGCGTTGCGCAGCACGTTCCAGAACACTTGCTGCAAGCGCACCGGGTCGGCGTTTACCATGTCGTTCTGGGCTCGCAGGTCGACGCGCACGTTCAACCTCTTCGTCGACATCTCCCAATCGCAGGTCTGCAGCGCCAGTGTCAGCGCGGCGTGGACATGCATCGGCCGCACCTGGAGGCGCATCTTGCCGCTCGTCACGCGGGTGAGATCGAGCAGATCGTCGATCAATCGCACTTCAAGGTCGATGTTGCGCCGGATCATCACCAACTTTTCGCGCAGCGTACTTGGCAGATCGGAATGATCCTCCATCGCCGCGACCGCCAGCATGACAGGCGATAGCGGCGTACGTAGCTCGTGACTGAGCGCGGCCAGAAAGCGATCTTTCGCGCGGGCTGCGGCCTCCGCTTCCTTGCGTAGCATCTCCTCCTGCGCGAGCAGCATCTCGCGCTGGCGCTCGAGGTTCTTACGTGTGGTGATGTCGCTGAAAATAATCCCGACGCGCCGGAGCTCCGCTGGCCCGACGCGAAAGGCGCACACGTCGTAATGACGTTGGAGGGCTACCGCGGGATTCTCGAACCGCACCGTCTCGCCGGTGAGCGCGACCCGACCGTAGATATCGAACCAATGCTGTTCGTGGGCCGGCGCGATGTCTCGCATCCTACGGCCGCGTCCATCCTTGATCCCCATTTGAGCTTCGAAGACCGGATTTACTTCCAAGAAGCGGTAGTCGATGGGCGTATTGTTCGCGTCGAAGATCATCTCGATCACGCAATAGCCCTCGTTCATCGATTCGAATAGCGTCCGGAACCGAGCTTCGCTTTCACGCAGCGCCTGCTCGGCCTGCTTGCGCTCGGTGATGTCCCGAAACGACAGGAGGACGAGTGCGTTCTTTTTGCGCGGCAAGCGGCACGCGTCGAGCAGCACGCTGCGGCGACCGGCCTTGTGAAATTCGCCCTCGAATTCGATAGTGTGAAATTCACGGCCTTCGGCGAGAGTCGCCTTCAACGAGGCCGCGACCAGCTCCGATGTCGACCAGTCACCGAGACCGCTGAGATGCATTCCTTGCGCTTTCTCGCGCGAGACACCGAACCAATCATAGAAGGCGCGATTGGCGGTCTGCACCCGCAAGCCCTCGTCGAGTACGACGAGCGGCGCCGTCACGG
>DATIPJ010000661.1:0-12997 GCA_035472155.1 Kofleriaceae bacterium | reverse complement strand
GCGGCAGGACGTCGCTCGACAACCTCGCGCTCGCCTGCGTCTCATGCTCGCTGCGCAAGGGCGCGCGCACGACAGCGACCGATCCCGACACCGGCGACACCGTGACGATCTTCCATCCGCGAAACCAGGCGTGGCGCGAGCACTTCACCGGGGACGAATCGGGCGAGGTCAGGGGCGTGACGGCGATCGGGCGGGCGACGATCGCGTCGCTGTCGATGAACCGCGTGCTCGCCGTCGCGATCCGCCGTGAGGAACGCTCGCGCGGCCGCTGGCCATGACTCCGCTGATCACGGGGGCGCGGGGGTGAGCGGGCCGGCGGAGGCGGTGTCGAGCTTGACCTTGGGATCGCCGACGCCGTACTTGATGTTGGCGAGGGAGAACAGCGAGCCCGGGTTGGAGGACGCGAAGTCGTGGCCGAAGGCGAGCGTGAGCCAGGTCGAGCTCCAGAGGTGGATGTCGAGGGCGAGGGCGAGCCGGAACGTATCGGCGTCGTCGGGGCTCATCGCCGGCTGGTCGAAGGCGTGGCGCCAGATCGCCTCGAGGGAAACGGCGTAGGCGTCCTTGGCGAGGATGGCGCGGCCGCCGAGGTCGCCGAGGTAGGCGTGCGCGCCCGAGGATTTGTCGTCGAGGCCGCGGACGAGGAAGACCAGGCTCAGGTGGTCGCCCTCGTAGGCGACGTCGGTCCACAGCGAGGCGCGCTGGTAGCGGCCGTCCTTGGCGACGTCGTCGGGGAAGCGCGCGCCGACGGCGCCGGCGACCTCCATGATCCAGCCCCGGTGGACCGAGCCCGCCTCCTTGATGCAGAGCGAGGCGATCTTGTCGCCGTCGACGACGAGCTTGTTCTTGAGGGCGAGGGCGTCGGTGTTGAGCTTCTGCCGCAGGGCCTCGAGCTCCTGCGGCGTGGCGTGGCGCGCCGCCGCAGCGGCGATCTCCTGGCCGGTCTGGCGCAGCAGGGCGACGCCTTCAGGGCTCGACGACACGGCCTCGCTCTTGGCGATGTCGATCAGCTGGGTGAGCTCCTCCTCGCTGCAGCTAGCGGCGGGCTTGCCGCTGAGCTTGAAGTTGGTGCGCAGGCCCAGACCCAGGCTGGAATCGGTGTGCGTGGTGGTGACGCCCATGTCGTCGGTGACGTCGCGCGTGCTGCTCGCGGTCGCGACCGAGATCGTGAAGTTCTCGAAGGCCTGGCGGCCCGGGCCGCGGTCGAGGTAGTTGCGTACCTTGGGCACCGCGGCGAGCAGGCCGAAGGGCGAAAACTCGGCGGCGAGGTTCTTCGGGATGACGGCGTTGCCGTCGGACACGAACTTGCTGAACACGGCGGTCAGCTGCTTGGGCGTGGTCGGCCGCTCGATCTGCGTCGGCGAGACCTCGAGCAGCGTGAACGCGGGTGAATCGGGCGTGCGGACCTTGTCGAAGTCCGGCAGGTCCGCGCCCTTGCGCTCGACGGCCGCTTCGGCGGAAGCCTCGGCCGCGCCGGAGGCGGTCTGCGGCGCCGGGGCGTCGTCGGCGCTCGCGCGTGCGGAGAAGGTGGTGTGTGCCAGCAGAGAGGCGATCGCGAGTACGGCGGCTCGGGTCATGTCGCCTCGACGAACACCACGAACAACGAATAGTGCGCCGCGTGCCCCGCGCTGGCCTCGCCGTGCAGCGTGCCGGTCTGCGCCGCCGCATCGACCTTCAGCGACAGCGCCGCGGCGGTGGCCGTGATGTTCTTCATCGTCGCGCTGACCTCGAGGGTCTTCCCGATCAGCGTCTCGGCCGGGCCGAGGTCGACGTCGCTCGGGCCGTTGCCGCCCTGCTTGAACGTACCGTCGAGGAACATGCTCCAGCCGCCGGCGCCGGGCGCGCTGAGCGTCGCCCTCGCGACGACGCGCGGCGTCGACTTGGCGACCGAACAGATGATGGTGTCAGTCTTCACGAGCGGATCAGCCATCGGACTCCTCCCTTCGTCTTCCATCCCTATGCGCAGTGTCGTCACCCCGACGCGCGGATCGGGCACCCCACCAACAATACGCAAGATCGTGTTGATCTTTCGGAGATGCGAGCGCCGGGTGAAGGCGCCGGGGTGCCGACCTGCAGTATGTTGCTCGTCAGGTACTGGATTTCACTGTTCTTCCTCCCCCGAGGGAACCGGGTAGCCGGTCAAATCGCGATGGCCTATGGTCGGCGCAATGGACGGTCCGCTGGTCCCTCTGACGACCGTGCCCCGCGAGAAGCTGCGGCTGGCATGCACGGTCAACGGCGAAGCCCGCGACCTCGTGGTCGAGTCGTACAAGACCTTGCTCGAGGTACTGCGCGAGGACCTCGGGCTCACCGGCACCAAGCACGGCTGCGAGCTCGGCGAGTGCGGCGCGTGCGCGGTGGTCCTCGATGGCGAGCTCGTGCTGTCGTGCCTGGTCGCCGGCGTCGAGTGCCAGGAGCGCAGCGTGGTGACCGTCGAGGGCATGCGCGAGGGGCCGAATCTGCACCCGCTGCAGGAGGCGTTCGCCGACCACGGCGCGGCGCAATGCGGCTACTGCACGCCCGGCATGCTGCTGGCGGCCAAGTGCTTGCTCGAGCGCAATCGCGATCCGAGCCGCGAAGAGATCGCGGAGGCGCTGTCGGGGCAGATCTGCCGCTGCACGGGATATCTCCAGATCTTCGATGCCGTCGATGCGGCAGCGCGGATGATGCGCGGCGAGCCCGCGCCGCGGCCGGTGCTGCCGGTCGTGCACCGAGGAGGCGCGCATGGCCGACAAGAGTGAGCCCCGATCGTTCACCGTGATCGGCAAGCCGCTGCGCCGGGTCGACGCGATCGCCAAGGTCACCGGCGAGACCAAGTTCGCCGACGACCTGGCGATGCCCCGCATGCTGCACATGAAGCTGGTGCGCTCGACGATGCCGCACGCGCGCATCGTCTCGATCGACAGCGACGCTGCGCTCGCGGTCGACGGCGTGCACATGGTGCTGACCGGCGAGCTGTTCCCCGTGCCATTCGGCATCCTGCCGGTGTCGCAGGACGAGCACGCGCTGTGCCCCGACAAGGTGCGCTTCGTCGGCGATCCGGTGGCGGCGGTGATCGCGACCGAGGAGCTGATCGCCGAGGAGGCCGCGCGGCTGGTCGCGGTGCGCTACGAGGCGCTGACGACGATTGAGTCGCCCGAACAAGCGCTCGAGGTCTCCGAGCCGCGCATCCACGAGTACGGCGACGGCGGCAACCTGCACAAGATGGTCGCGCTCGACTTCGGCGACGTACCGGCCGCGATGGCCGGGGCGGATCTCGTCGTCGAGGACCACTTCTTCTACCAGGGCAACACGCACCTGCCGCTCGAGCAGCACGCCACGCTCGCCTACGTCGGCACCGACGGGCGCGTGACGATCGCGACCAGCACGCAGACGCCGCACTACCTGCACCGCGCGGCGGCCAAGGTCCTCGGGCTTCCGGCGTCGCGGATCCGGATCATCGCGCCGCCGCAGGGCGGTGGGTTCGGCGGCAAGACAGACCCGTTCGGCCACGAGATCGTCGCCGCCAAGGCCGCGATGCTCACCGGGCGGCCGGTGAAGATCGCGCTCACCCGCGAGGAAGTCTTCTATTGCCACCGCGGGCGCCACCCGGTGCAGCTGCGGATGCGCACGGGCGTCACGCGCGAGGGCCGCATCGTCGGCCACTCGGTCGAGAGCCTGCTCGACGGCGGCGCCTATGGCAGCTACGGCGTGGCATCGACGTTCTACACCGGCGCGCTCGAGACCATCACGTACCGGATGGACCGCTACCAGTTCCGCGGCTGCCGCACGTTCACCAACAAGCCGCCGTGCGGACCCAAGCGCGGGCACGGCACACCGCAGCCGCGGTTCGGCCTCGAGGTCCAGATCGACAAGTTCTGCGAGAAGCTCGGCATCGACCCGGCCGACTGGCGGATCGCGAATGCGAACCCGCCCGATAGCCTCACCGCGAACTGGCTCAAGGTCCGCACGATCGGCCTGGTGCAATGCGTGGAGGCGGTGGTCGAGGCGTCGGGCTGGCGCTCGCGGTTCCGCAAGCTGCCGCGCGGGCGCGGCCTGGGCATCGCCGCGTCGTCGTACCTGTGCGGCGCCGGGCTGCCGATCTACTGGAACGAGATGCCGCACAGCGGCGTGCAGCTGCTGCTCGATCGCAGCGGCAGCGTCACCGCGTTCTGCGGCTGCTCCGAGGTCGGCCAGGGCTCCGACAACGTGCTCGCCGTGCTGGTCGCCGAGGTGCTCGGCGTCGACATCCTCGACGTCAAGGTCGTCACCGGCGACAGCGCGCTCGGCCCGGTCGACCTGGGCAGCTACTCGTCGCGCGTGACGCTCATGATGGGCAACGCGGCGGTCGAGGCGGCGCAGCGCGCGCGCGAGCGGCTCGCCGAGGCGGCCGCGCCCAAGCTCGACATCCCGCTCGAGCGCGTCGGGTTCGGCGGCGGCCGCGTGTTCGACGTCAGCGACCCCGACCGCAGCATGGCGTTCGCGCAGGCGGTGCAGCTCGCCGAGCAGCACGGCGGCACCGTCGGCACCGTCGGCAGCTACAAGCCGCCCAAGTCGCCCGCGCTGTTCAAGGGCGGCGGCGTCGGCCCGTCGCCGTCGTACTCGTACTCGGCCGCCGTCGTCGAGGTCGAGGTCGACGAGCCGACCGGCGTCGTGCATGTCGTGAAGATCTGGATCGCGCACGACATCGGCCGCGCGCTCAACCCGGTGCTGGTGCGCGGCCAGGTCGAGGGCTCGGTCTACATGGGCCTGGGCGAGGCGCTCATGGAGGAGCAGGCGTTCCGCCGGCTGCCCGCGCGGCTCTCGGGCGCGCTCGTACACCAGACGCCGTCGATGCTCGAGTACAAGAGCCTCGCCTCGCGCGACATGCCCGAGATCGAGAGCATCCTGATCGAGAACCCCGAGCCGGGCGGGCCGTTCGGCGCCAAGGAGGTCGGCCAGGGCCCGCTGCTGCCGATTCCGCCCGCCGTCGCCAACGCGGTCTACGACGCGGTCCGCGTGCGGGTCGACGAGGTGCCGATCACGCCCGACAAGGTGCTCGCGGCGCTGCGCTCGCCCGCGCGGCGCTACGGCCCCGAGAGCTTTCCGACGGTGCCGTGGCCCGAGCCGCTGATCGTGCCGCCGCCCTGGGAAGGCGGCGACGGCAACGCGATCAACGAGCCGGCGCGGCGCGAGAAGCCCGAGCGACGCGCGCGCCGCCCCGACGAGGCCAAGCCATGAGAGGGGCGCTCGGAACGCCATGATGCGCCTGCCGCGCTTCCGCTGTGGAGACGTCGCGCCATGATGCGCCTGCCGCGCTTCCGCTACGTCGCGCCACCCTCGCTCGCCGAGGCCGCGGCCGCGCTCGCCGACCTCGGCACCGAGGCCGCCGTGCTCGCGGGCGGAACCGACCTGTTCCCCAACATGAAGCGCCGGCAGCAGACGCCCAGGACCGTGGTCGCGCTGCGCGGCATCGCGGCCCTGCGCGCGCGCGCATTCGACCCGGGCCGCGGCCTCACCCTCGGCGCCCTCACCCGCCTGTCGACGATCGAGCACGACCGCGACCTCGCCGCGGCCTACCCCGCCCTGGCGCGCGCGGCCTCGCTGGTCGCGACGCCACCGATTCGCAACATGGGCACCATCGGCGGCAACCTCTGCCTCGACACCCGCTGCAGCTACTACGACCAGAGCCATGAGTGGCGCACGTCGATCGACTACTGCATGAAGAAGGAGGGCGAGGTGTGCTGGGTCGCCCCGGGCTCCAAGCGCTGCTGGGCCGTGTCGTCCTCGGACACCGCCCCGGTCCTGTGCGCTCTCGGCGCCGAGGTCACGCTGACCTCGAAGGCGGGCGAGCGCCGCATCGCCGCGAGCGACCTGTTCGCCGACGACGGCATCGCCTACCTGACGCGTCGCCCCGACGAGATCCTCTCCGAGGTCCACCTCCCCGCCCCCGCCGACGGCGAGCGCTCCGCCTACGTCAAGCTCCGCCGCCGCGGCTCGTTCGACTTCCCCGTCCTCGGCGTCGCCGTCCGCGCCCGCCTCTCTTCCGCCGGCGTCGTCGAAGCCGCCCGGATCTTCGTCGGCGGCGCGGGCTCGCGGCCCCAGGAAGCCCGCGCCGCGGCCGAGTCCCTCGTCGGCAAGACCCTCGACGACGCCTCGATCAAAACGGCCGCGGCCCAGATCGCCCAGATCGCCAAGCCGATGCAGAACACCGACTTCCACCTCAGCTGGCGCAAGTCCGTCGCGCGCGAGTACGCCGCCCGCGCCCTCCGCGAGCTCGCCGGCCGCGGCGCCGACAGCCCGCACGCCCGGTCCTGACCCATCGCGAGAAACCCGTGATCGTAAACGTGGACGTTGACGTTGACCTGATCGATCCCGTGATCGTGGCCGTGCACGTGCACGGGAACGACACCGTGATCGTGATCCTACCCGTTGACTCCGATCTCCGATCTCCGAGCGCCGATCAACGGATCCTACGATGGTGCTATCGGTCCAGGCGCTCGCCGAAGATCGTGAACGGCGTCCGATCAGGATCACGGGTTCGTTCACGTGCACGTGCACGTGCACGGCCACGATCACGGGATCGATCACGATCACGTCAACGCTCACGTCAACGATCACGATCCCTACCCACGAGGGTGTCGTGAACCTTCCGCACCTCACCGTCGATCGCTCGCGCACCCCCTCCGTCTTCCACTTCGAGCCCGGCTTCAATGTCGTGCAGGCCTTCATCGATCGTCACCTCGTCGAGGGCCGCGGTGCCAAGGTCGCGATCCGCTGCGCCGCCGGCGACATCACGTACGCCGAGCTGGTCGCCAACGTCAACCGCGCGGGCAACGCGCTCCTCGCGCTGGGCCTCGCCCCCGGCCAGCGCATGATGATGCTGGTCAAGGACTGCCCCGAGTTCTTCTATCTGTTCTGGGGCGCGATCAAGGCCGGCATCATTCCCGTGCCGCTCAACGTCATCCTGCGCGCGGCCGACTATTGCGTGATCTTCGACGACGCGGGCTGCTCGGCCGTCGTCTACTCGCCCGACTTCGCCGCCGAGGTCGAGCCCGCGCTCGACGCGGTCCCGAGGGCCATCGCGTTGCCCGTCGACGGCGCGGCACGCTCGCTGCGGACGCTACTCGCGGCCGCGTCGCCAGTGCTCGACGCCGTCCCCGCCGATGCGCTGGCGCCGTGCTTCTGGCTCTACACCTCGGGCTCGACGGGGCGACCCAAGGGGGCCGTCCACCGCCACCGCGACATGGTCGTCACCAGCGAGCTGTTCGGCCGCGGGGTTCTCGGCGTGCACGAGGACGAGGTCATCTTCTCGGCGGCCAAGCTGTTCTTCGCCTACGGCCTGGGCAACGCGATGACGTTCCCGCTGTGGGCCGGCGCGACGTCCGTCTTGCTCGACGTGCGGCCGACGGCAAGGAACACCCTCGAGACGATCGAGCGCTTCCGGCCCACGCTGTACTTCGGCGTGCCCACGCTCTACGCGTCTCAGCTGCAGGAGCTCGAGTCGGCCGCCCACGACCTCGGCTCGCTGCGGCTGTGCGTCTCCGCCGGCGAGCCGCTGCCCGCCGACCTCTTCCGTCGCTGGCGCGAGCGCACGGGCCTCACGATCCTCGACGGGCTCGGCTCGACCGAGGCGCTCAACACCTTCCTGTCCAACCGCCCGGACGATGTGCGGCCCGGTACCAGCGGCCGCCCCGTGCCCGGCTACGAGGTGCGCATCCTCACGCCCGAGGGGCGCGAGGCCGCGCCCGGCGAGCAGGGGCGCCTGCAGGTCAAGGGCGACTCGACCGCGGCCTGCTACTGGAACAACCCCGAGCGCACCGCCCAGACCATGCAGGGCGACTGGCTCGACACCGGCGACACCTACGTCCGCGACGACGACGGCACCTACCGGCACTGCGGCCGCAGCGACGACATGCTCAAGGTCGGCGGCATGTGGTGCTCTCCGATCGAGATCGAGTCGCGCCTGATCGCCCACCCGAGCGTGCTCGAGGCCGCCGTCGTCGGAATCCCCGACGAGCACGGCAACGTCAAGCCCGAGGCCTGGATCGTCCTGCGCAGCGGCCTCGCCGCCACCGACGGCCTCGCCGACGAGCTCATGCTGCACTGCAAGGGCCACCTCGCGCCCTACAAGTTCCCGCGCCGCGTGCACTTCACGCCCGAGCTCCCCAAGACGGCGACCGGCAAGATCCAGCGCTATCTCCTGCGCCGCGTCGAGCCCGGGTAGCGCCCGGCCGGCTGTCAGAGAGATCGCGTATCCATGGGGCGATGCGGATCTACTTCGTCGGCAGCCACGCCACCTGCAAGACCACGCTCTGTCGCTACGTCAGCCGCCGCTACGGCATGCCGATGATCAGCGAGGTCGCCCGCGCCGTGCTCGCCGAGATGGAGACCGGATTCGACGCGCTGCGCACCGACATGGACCTCGTCGCCGAGTACCAGGAGCGCGTGTTCGACCGCCAGGTCTCGGTCGAGAAGCAGCACCAGGGCCGGTTCGTCTCCGACCGCGCATTCGACAACCTGGCGTACGCCGCCGAGCACACGACCAACGTGGGCGCGATGATGAACGACGAGCGGTTCCGCAGCTACATGGAGTGGGTGAGCGGCGGCATCGTGTTCTTTCTGCGGCCGCACCCCTCGCTCCTCAAGTGCGATGGCGTGCGCGCCGACGTGTCCTGGGAATCGGTGCTCCGCATCGATGGCATGGTCAAGCTGATGCTCGAGATGTACCGGCTCAGCTACCTGCCGATCGAGAGCGTGTCGATGCAGGAGCGCGTGCGCGCGGTCGAGTTCGTCCTCGCGCGCTGCGGTGTCGCCACCGGCGTCCCAGGCGGCCGCGAGTCGCGCGTCCCCGGGCGGCCGCAGATGCCGCGCGTCGAGAGCTGGCCGCACGCGCTGCTCGGCGCCTCCGAACGCGACGCTTGAGCCTACACAGGTCCGGCGAGGTCGACCTCGAGGCCGAAGTGATCGGAGACGAACGTGCCGTCGCCGTCGATCGATGTCGTGCCCACGCGCTCGATCGTCCGCGCTTGCCAGCGGCCGCTGCGCACGAACACGCGATCGATGCGCTTGTGGGTCGGGCTCGACTTGAGCTGGAACCGCATCGCGTTGAGATCGGTGTCGACGGTGTAGCCCGGGTCGTCGGGGTGGAGCGCCGGCCAGACGTCGACCCACGATGGGTCGAGCGCGGCCTGCTCGGGCTCGTCGGGGCGAAAGTTCATGTCGCCGACCCAGACGACGTCGTCCTTGCGGGCGAGGCGATCCTGGATCGCAGCGATCTGGGCCAGGCGCGCCGGACGGCTGATGTCGATGCTCTCGAGGTGCACGGTCGCGACGGTGAGGCCGCTCGCCAGCTCCGCGGTGACCAGGGAGCGGCCCATCTCGGTCGGGAGATCGAAGAAGCGAAAGCCGCGCACGGGTACGCGCGCGAACAGGACGACGCCGTAGCCGTAGGCGAGGGTCGCGCCGGCCTCGTCGGAGCACTCGTAGCCGGCGCTGGCGAGGCCGGCGAGGCGCAGCATCAGCTCGAGCGTGGCCTCCTGGAGCGCGATCACCTCGGGCCGCCGCTGCAGGAGCTCGGCGACGAGCGCCTCTGCGCGCTCCTCGAACATGTGGCCGCCGAAGTAGACGTTCCAGGTCAGGACCCGCACGCGAGCGCTACACCACCTTGACGTGGAGCGTGCCCACGCCGTCGACGCCGCCCTCGAGGACGTCGCCGCGCTGCACGGACGCGACGCCCGCGGGCGTGCCGCTGAAGATCAGGTCGCCCGGCGCGAGGGTGAACAGCGTCGAGAGATAGGCGATCACCTCGGGGACCTTCCAGACCAGCTGCGTGAGGTCGCCGCGCTGCCGGGGCTCGCCGTTGACCTTGAGCCAGATGGCGCCGCTCGTCGGGTGGCCGATGCTCGAGGCGGGCGCGATGCGGCCGCACGGCGCGGCGTGGTCGAAGCCCTTGGCGGTGTCCCAGGGGCGGCCCTGCTTCTTCGCCTGGCCCTGGAGGTCGCGGCGAGTCATGTCGAGGCCGACCGCGTAGCCGAAGACGTGGTCGAGCGCGGCGGCCTGGGCGATGTTCGCGCCGCCCTTGCCGAGCGCGACGACGAGCTCGATCTCGTGGTGGACGTCCTGGGTCTGCGCGGGATAGGGGAAGTCGCGTCCGTCGGCGACGATGGCGTCGGCGGGCTTGGCGAAGAAGAACGGCGGCTCGCGGTCCGGGTCGCCGCCCATCTCGCGCGCGTGCTCGGCGTAGTTGCGGCCGACGCAGTAGATGCGATGCACCGGAAAGCGCGCCTGGGTGCCCTCGACGGCGAGGCTCGCGACCGGCGGTGCTGGAATGACATACTCCATGCGCTGGTTGTCGCATCCGCGGGCCGCCGCGGGAAGTGCCTGCAGCGATCCGCCCGACCGGCCGGAGCCAGCGTGCGCTGGCCGCGCGATCGAACGGGGCAGCGAGTACGCCGGCTTGCAGGAATGATCGAGGTGGTTCGCTTCAGGCGCTGTGCGCGAGCTGTGGGGTCGCGAGGTAGGCCTGCTTGCCATGCAGGAAGCCCAGCAGGCGGGTGTGGTAGTCGGCCGGGACGGCGTCGCGCACGCTCGGGCGCTCGGCGAGCGCGGCGCGCCAGGTGCGCACGCGGGGCAGCGGGCCGAAGATGCGGAGGTCGACCAGCTGGTCGAACAGCTCGAAGTAGCGGAACGCGGGCGCGAACACCGCATCGACGAGCGAGAACCGCGCGCCGGAGAAGTACGGCCCGTCGCCGAGCTGGGCCTCCACGCGCGCGAGCTTGGTGCGCAGGTCGGCGGTGGCGCGCTCGACGCCGGCGGCATCCTGGGCGATCTCGAGGCTCCAGATGTCGGCGAGGACCGACGAGCCGAGCTCCATCCAGCCGCGGTGGCGGGCGCGCTCGAGCGGATCGGCGGGGTGCAGCGGCTCGGGCAGCGTGTCCTCGAGGTACTCGCAGATCACCGAGGACTCGAACAGCACGTCGTCGCCGACCTGCAGCAGCGGCACCTTGCCGAGCGGCGAGAGCGCGACGAACCAGTCGGGCTTGGCGGCGAGGTCGATGTAGACCCGCTCGAAGGCGACGCCGCGCTCGGCGAGCGCGATCGCGACGCGCTGAACGTACGGGCACAGGTGATGGCTGATGAGGGTGAGCTTGGCCATGGCGATCACGCCTTTCCCGGATGGAGGACGGCGGCGGCGCCGGTGCGGAGCCGCTCGGCGAGGACGCCGTCGATGGACACGGCGCCTGCGCCGCGCACGATGAGCGGCACCGCGAGGGCGAGGGCGAGCAGGTGGTACTCGTAGCCCTCGCCGGCCTGGCCGCCGAACCAGTTCATGAAGAAGCCCACGTGGATGTGGGTGGTGAAGATGGCCCCGAGCATGACCGAGGCGATGCCGAGCGCGGCCACGCGGGTCCCGGCCCCGAGCACCAGGCCGATGGCGCCCAGCGACTCGGCGACGATGATCAGGAGCGCGAGCGGCGCCGGCAGGTGCATCGTCTCGGTGAAGAAGCCCATGGTGCCGGAGAAGCCGTAGCCCCCAAACCAGCCCAGCAGCTTCTGGGCCCCGTGGGGAAAGATGATGAGACCGAGCGCGAGGCGCTGCATCAGCAGCGTACGCGAGCGGTCCGTGGCGAGCAGGCGGTCGAGGAACGAGCCCGGCTGCGAGACCGTTTGCGAGATCGACGGCGACGTCGTTTGCGAGGTGGTGTTCGTCATGCCCCCACTCTCGGCCTGCGCGCCTCATCTGTCTAACCGATGTTTCTCATGATAGATATCGATTTCATGAATATCATGGCCGCCAACCTCAACCTGTTCGTCGCGTTCGACGCGCTGATCGCCCACGGCAACGTCAGCCGTGCCGCGCGCCAGGTCGGCGTCACGCAGTCGGCGATGAGCAACTCGCTGCGCAACCTGCGCGCGCTCCTGGGCGACCCGCTGTTCCTGCGCTCGTCGCGCGGCATCACGCCCACGCCGCGCGCCCGCGAGCTCGCGCCGCCCGTGCGCGAGGCGCTGCGGCTGCTCGAGCGCACCCTCGGGCCGGTGGCGTTTGACCCCGCGACGTCGACCCGCACGTTCACGCTGATGGCGAGCGACTACGTCGAGTTCGTGCTGCTACCGAGGCTGGTCGCCCACGTCGCGAAGCGTGCGCCCGGGGTCCAGCTCCGCATGCTGCCCTGGGGGCTGCAGCAGGTCCCCGACGAGCTCGCGCGCGGCGACGCCGACCTCATGCTCGGGTTCTACGACAAGGTGCCTGCGCACCACCGCGAGGAGCTGCTGTTCGAGGAGCGCTACGCATGCATCGTCCGCAAGGGCCACCCGCGCGTGCGCGGCCGGCTGACCCTGGCGACCTACGTCAAGCTCCAGCACGTCATGGTGACCCAGTCCGCCGGTGCGACCAGTGGCATTGCCAGCGGCATCGATCGAGCGCTCGCGGCGCTCGGGCACACCCGCGACGTCAGCTTGCGGGTCTCGCACTTCCTCAATGTCCCGACGCTGGTCGCGAGCACCGACTACGCCGCGGCGCTGAGCCGCCGCGTCGCCGAGCCGTTCGCGAAGCTGCTGCCGCTGCAGATCTTCGAGCCGCCGCTCGAGCTGCGCGTCAGCCGCGTCGGCATGGTCTGGCACGAGTCACTCGACGAGGATCCGGCGCAGCGCTGGCTGCGTGCCGCGGTCACCCAGGTGTGCGGTCAGCTGTGAGGGTCGCGTCCGCGCGCTGCTCGCGGAAGAAGCCGAGCTTTTCCTGTGCGGCGCGGTCGGAATACGAGAACAGCACGAGATCCTCGTCGGCGCGGATCGTGTAGAGCATCCAGCCCGGGACGACGAACACGTCGCGCGGCGCGATGTCGAACCGCGTGCCCGCGAGGTCGACCTCGCCGCGGCCCTCGACCACCGCGAACACCGCGCTGTCGGTCGAGCGATACGGCACCGTGGCGAACCCCGCGGGCAGGAGCCGCGCCATCGTGGCGATCGTCGGCATGGCCCAGCCGCCAGTCGCCGGATCGAGGTAGCGCAGCACGTGGCCGGTGTGCGCATCGGGGGCGCC
>DATIPJ010000660.1:0-8617 GCA_035472155.1 Kofleriaceae bacterium | reverse complement strand
TGCTGCGAGGCCGAGCGCGAGGATCAGGGCGAGCGGCTCGACGACCCGCGCGAAGCCCTCGCCGGCAGCGGACGCGATCGCGGTGAGCGCGACCTGCGCGCCGAGCTGCCAGGTGCGCGGATAGCCGATCGAATCGCCGAGGGCGCCGGTCTCGAGCACGCGGCGCAGCTGTGCGACCACATGGCCGTCGTCGTCGAACGGCCGCGCGAGCGGCTCGCCGGCGGCCCCGAGCATGGCGATCGCACCGAGCACGGCGAGCAGCGCCGCCGGGACGAGCCAGGCGCGCGGTCCGGCGAGGATGTCCGCGATGCGCGCCGTGTCGCGCGCGAAGCGCAGGCCGAGCGCGATGGTGTGCACCGCCGCGAAGCCGAACACCACCACCGCATGGGTGGTCAGGGTTCCGGCGCCGAGCGCGATCGCCAGGCCGGACAGGCCGATGGCCGTCGCGGCGCCCCACTGGATGACCAGCCAGGGCGACGCGGCGCGGGCATCGTCGGCGCCGCCGGCGCGCGCGAGCCGCGCGACGACGAGGCCGGCGCCGTGAAATGCGGCGACCAGCGTGAACGCAGCGGCGATGACCTCGGCCGCGCCGCCGAACGGCAGCAGGATCAGCCATGGCAGCGCGATCGCGGCACCGACCAGCCCGGCGGCGATCACGGCGACCACTCGACCGATTCGAGCCGCGCGATCGATGGGCCCGAGACGTCACGGTCGGGCTCGGCGACGCCCCCGAACACGAGGTACAGGTCATGCCAGCCGCCCGCGAGGCGGCCCCGCGCGACCGTGACATCGACCTCGTAGTGGCCGGCGGTGTCCGCGAGCGCCGAGCTCAGGAGCTCGCCGTCGAGGGAGACCTCGAGCCGAGGGGAGGTGGAGATGGCATCGCGCATGATCGCCGCGCGCAGCGCGAGGTGCATGTCGCTCGCCCCGCGGACCCGGAGATGAACACGGCGGGCCAGCGGCCGGAACACCTTGCCGCGCTTCGCCGGCTCGGACCGCGGATCGGCGGCACCGATGCTGCCATCGCTGGTGCGCAGCGCCTCGGCGCCGGCCTCGAACCGCAGGTCGGCGCGGCTCGTGAGCGACCACGCATCGTGAAGGCCCTCGCGATCGGCGAGCTCGCGGACCCAGGCGGCGCGGCGCGCCGACTCGCTGCCGGCAGCCACGCGCTTGCTCGCCTCGCGCAACGGACTGGCGAGGTCGAGCACGACCAGGCCGCCGTCGTCGTGCAGCACCCGCGTGGTGGTCGCGAGCTCGGCGAGGCCATCGATCGCGTCGAGCATGTACGCGCTCGCGATCTGGAGCCGCTCGCGATCGGAAAACAGTCGCTCGATCCAGAGACCGCGGCGCAGCCGCGAGCGCGAGCGCTCGGACCGGACAAAGGCGGCGTAGCGATAGCCTTGCGCCACCAGGTAGGCGCGCAGCGGCTCGGCGCCGCGGAACGCAGGGAGCTGCGCACCGGGGCTCGCGAGCCCGGGCAGGTCGAGGGTCGCGAACGCGTTGCGGCGATAGTCGAGCAGCGCCGGCTCGTCGAGCAGCGCGATCGCCCGGGCGCCCGGAGGCAGCGCGGCCTGCATCGCGGCGATGCGGCGCGGCCCGTCGCGCCCATCGCGCCCGTCGCGCCCGTCGCGCCCGTCCGGCTCGCCCCTCCGGTCGATCGCGGCGGCCTCCCGGATGTGGCCGAACAAGGCGGTCGCCTGCTCGGGCAGCGCGCCGCGCCCCAGGCTGATCTGCAACACGAACGCGGCGAGTGCGAGCCAGCGCCCGAGCGCGACGATCTCGATGTCCGCGCCGGCGCCGGCGCCGAGCTCGAGCGCCATCGCGATCGCGAGCGCGGTGGCGAACCCGAACGCATGGCGCCACAGCTCGAGCGGCTCGCTGCCGAACAGGGCGAGCGCGAGCGCGACGAGGCCGAGCGCGCTGGCGACCACCAGCGACGGCAGCGGCCGTCCGAGCCGGCGATCGGTGACAAACGCGAGCGCGAGGGCGAGGATCGGAATCACGACGATCGGCGAGCTATCGAGACAGCACGCGAGGATCCACCCGAGCTGCTGCGGCCACGAGCTCACCGACGGGCGAAGCGACAGCGCGTGGTTCCAGGTACCGTCGACGATCGGAAACAGGAACGTATCGCTGGACCGGTACGCGGCGATCCACCACGGCACGATCGCAGCGAGCGCGACCCCAGCGACCGAGATCCACGCGCCCCGGCTGTGCCGCCAGGCCCGGCCGAGCGACATCTCGCGGGCGAGCGTGACGAGCCGCGAGGTCATCACGCAGGCGAGAAACACCGCGACCGGGACGAGGTAGCTCTGGTGCAGCGCGCACGCCATCGCGGCGGTGAGGCCCACGAGCGGCCAGTGCTCACGCGCGACGAAGCGATACAGCGCCAGGAAGGCCATGACGCCGGTCCAGTAGCTCGCGGTGGTGACCGCGATATCGGGGAGCACGACCACGACCAGCGCGATCAGCGCGAGCCACAGCGGCTCGGTGCGACGTTCGCGCGCGTACCCGACCATCGCGAGCAGCGCGATGCCGAACCCGAGGCCGTGATCGACTAGGTCGGCACCGGCGAGCGTGCCGCGCGCTGCACCGAGCGCCTGCAACACCGTCTGTCCGCCGTACGCGGCGAGCCGGTGGACCGAGAACGGCTCGATGAGATCGCCGGCGGCGAGCAGCCGCGCGAGCAAGGGCGTGTACGCGGCGCCGTTGTCGGGGCCGTACTCGGGCGCAGCGACCGCGCCCAGCATGCGAACGCACGCGAGCAGCGCGACCGCGAGGACGAACACGCCGAGCGCGGGCCTGGTGCGGACGAACACGAGGCCGCTCGAGACGCGCTGCCAGATCGCGACCGGCGCGGTGAGCTCGCGCCAGACGAACCCGGCGAACCCCACGCCGATCAGCGCGAGGATCATGGGGCGCGTCAAGATGCCAAACGCGAGCGTCACGCCGGCGACGGCGACGTAGCCGGCGGCGCCGAGCGCGGCGCGCAGCCCGATGTCGACCTCGCCAACCCGCGCGACCCGGGCGACGATCGCTCCCCACCCGGTGAGCACGAACAGCAGGAAGCCGAGCCATGCGATCCCGCCGCGCAGCACCGAGGTCGGTTGCGCGAGCCCGGCCGCGCCGAGCCCGAGCACGGCGACCACGGCAACGATGCGCAACACCCGGTCGAGCGTGGCGCCGGCGTCCGCGACCCGCGAGCGCACCGCGTGGCCGGGCGAGGTCGGCGTGCGATCGGCGTCGCTGCTGATGTGGTCGTACGCCGGCGTCCCGGACGGCGGCCGCAGGCTGGGCGGCGGCGTGGTCGGCCGCCGGCGCGGCTCGACGTGACCGCGCTCGGTGGTCGGGCGCCGCGGTCCCGCCGGTACGGGGCCGAGCGGCGACGGTGTGATCCGCGGCAAGCGCTCGCGGACGCGCGCCATGATCGCCTCGCTGCGCGCCGGCAGCGCGGGCGTCGCAGACTCCCAGCCAGCCTCGCTCGGGCCCGCGGCATCGAGCTCGTCGTCGTGCGACAGCGTGGCATCCTCGTCGACGAACACGTCGCGCGGCTGGGGCAGCACCGGGGTGACGACATCGAACTCGTCGCCCGCGGGCTCGCCGCGGACGCGCGGCTCGCTGCCGTCGTCCGCGATCCGCTCGAGCGGTACGCCCGCCCGTGGGACGACGTTGCGGTTGACGTGGCGGACCGAGTCGGGGCTACCGTGCGCCCCCGAGTCGGGACGCTCGACACGCACCGGGATGCCACCGGGCGCCTCCTGTTCGTCGTCGTGGTCCGTCATCGAGGCGCCTTCAGATGCGCAGCTGCAGGGTCCAGCGTACCAGTCCGCGCAGCAGCAGCGCGGAGGCGATCATCGAGGTCGCAGTCGACATCGCAGCGCCGGGCAGCCCGAAGATCGGGATCAGGACGAGGTTGCCAATCAGGTTCACCGCGACGACACCGAGCAGATAGCCGGTGTGCCAACCCGGCCGCGACCCCATCAGCAGCGCCTGCGCGAACGGCAGGTACGGCGATGCTGCTGCGAGACCGACCATCAGGATCGCGAACGGTACCGCGCCGGCGACGAAGGACTGCTTGCCGACCAGCCAAGGGATGACCAGCGGATACAGCGCCGCACCGAGCGCGCAGACCCCGACCATCGCGGGCACGAACCAGCGGCGGATGCGCCGTGCGAGCGCCGCGACCTCGGCGCACTCCCCCGCCGCCAGGTGGCGCGCGATCACCGGGTTGACGTTGTTCTGCAGCACCACCGGCAGCTGCATCGCCCCCTCGTACAGCGCGGCTGCGAGGCCGTAGATGCCGACCTGGGCGTCGGGCAGCGCGACGCCGAGCATCCACACGTCGAGCTTGCTGTTGATCTCGTAGCCGAGCGTCGCGATCACCCCGCGCGCGCCGTAGTCGAGGTGGCGGCGGGTCCAGCTCGTCCAGCCGGCGAGGCCGCGAGCGAGCGGCACCGTCGAGAACAGCTCGCCCGCGAGGACGAGCAGCAGCGTCCCCTCGGTGAACGTCCAGATCACCGGTAGCTGCTCGCCCGGAAGACGCCACCACCGCGCGCCCACGAGGCCGACCCCGATCAGCAGGTAGCGCAGCGAGGTGTAGATGGCGAATGCGCGCATCCGTCGCAACCCGTTGGTGATGCCGAGCAGCACCTTGTTGACCGCGAAGCAGAACAGCGCAGGTGCGGACCACAGCATCCCGGTGGCGACCGCGTCGCTGTCGAGCATCGCACCGATCGGGCGGCGCAGCGCCACGTACAGCGCCGTCGCGGCGGCCGCGAGCACGAGGTTCGGGACCAGCGCACCGACGACGATCGCCGCGACCCGATCGCGGTCGTCCGGCGCCTCGGCGACCGCGCGCAGCACGGAGTACTGGATCCCGCCCGCGCCCAGCACGGCGACCGTGAACAGCGCGATCGTGACGAGGTTGAACACCCCGAGCGCGGCCTCGTCCCACCACCGGGCGATCAGGAAGTTGAGCCCCAGGCCGACGCACGCGAGCAGCGCCACGGGCATCAGGTTCCAGCCGATGTCCCGGCGCAGCCGGGCACGCTCGCTCGCAGCGCTCACCGCTACTCGCTAGTACAGCTTCGGTGCCGCATTGATGATCTGCAGCGCCTCTTCGGCCGAGAACCCGATCAGCTGCGCGTACTCTCGGATCGATGGCCAGCGCGGCCGCGCGTACTCCAGCGCGCGCTCGAGCGCCTCGGCGCGCGTCAGGTGGTCTTCGCGCACCATGTTCGCGAGCATCACCTCGTCCTCGGTGAACCCGGCGATCGTGTGATAGATGTAGTTGTAGAACGGCGCGGTACCGTCGCCGATCCGCCACGTCGTCGACGTGTCGGTGGCAACCTCCCAGTCGTACTCGCGACGGATCGTGTCGACGATGATGTCCTCGCGCCACTCGAGGTACTGGAACAGATAGAGGAAGTCGTCCTTGACCACGAAGGTCTGCCAGAACGCGTTGGCGGTGTCGTACAGCGACTCGTTGAAGTACCTCGGGTTGCGCGCGTAGTTCTTCGCGAAATACCACATCATCCCGAGCTTGTTGCGCAGCGACATCTTGGTGAGCACGTTGCCGTGGTCGTCCTGCGGCACGCCCATGAGGCCGGTCTTGTAGGGCGCGTCCTCGATCATGTTGCCGGTGCAGAAGATGACGAGCTTGATGCCGGTCTCTTTGCGCAGCTGGCGCGCGTAGGAATAGAACTCCTTGTCGCCCGCCATGAACAGCGTGACCATCCCGATCTCGGGGCGCCGGAGCCATGCCTCGACGTTCTTGCGCACGTAGCGCCGCTTGGCGGTGATGTCCGCCGACCGGATGATGTGCTCGACGCCGAGCTTGCCGCACATGCGCGCCTGGTTGCGGCGCGCGAGGTCGGTGACCATGCCCCAGTCGTAGGTGAAGGCCACCGGGTGCATCCCGAGCTCCTTCTTGACGTAGTGCAGGCCGTACGACGAGTCGCGTCCACCGCTGAATGCCAGGATCACATCGGGGCTGCCGTCCTTGCTGCGATACGGTGCGACCGCGTCGAGCAGCGCCTGCTCGCCCTTGACGGCGATCTTCCTCCAGGTCCGGCAGTAGTGGCACACGCCCGCGGCGTCGAAGTCCACGAACGGATAGGTCTCCGGGAGGATGCAGCGCGTGCAGCGCCGCAGTCGATCGGGGCGCGGCGAGTGATCGATGATCGAGACGTTGTGGCCGTTCGGCGTGAACTGCGGACCGAGCGGGACCTCATCACGCTCGGGCGCCAGCGAAAACGCGCGCCGGCGCAGATCGGAGAGCTGCACCGCGATCGCGTGGCCGGCGCGGACCTGCTCGAGCGACGGATCTCCGAGGTGAGGGCCGAGCTCGGGGTCCTCGAGCAGGCGCTGCAGGATGAAGCGTTCCGACGCGAACGCGATCACCGTGCCGCGCTCGCTCTGCGAGGTCAGCTGGAACAGCGAGCCGGTGTTGGTCGCGAGCAGCATGACGTCGAGGTTATCGAACAGCATCGCGATCGAGGCCGAGCCTTCGATCTCGGCGAACGTCGCGCGCGTCGCGGCGACCAGATCCTTGCTGCGATCGAGCTTGCTGCGCAGCACGGCGATCAGCACCTCGCTGTCGAGCTCGCCGTGGGTGACCAGCGCCGGGTACTGCGCGGCGAGCGTGCGATCGTTGACGACGATACCGTTGTGCAGCGCGACCGAGCCGTGGGTGATCACGGGCTGGTTGTTGTCGACGTTGCTCTGGGTCCCGTTGGTCGCCAGCCGCGAGTGACCGACGATCGCCAGGGCGGCACCGGGCCTCGCGCGGGCGACCGCGCCGTCGAGCAGCTCGTGAAGCGCCTGGTTGGCGAGGAACTCGGTGACCGATCCACCTTGCTTCAGCACCTCGATCCGGGTGCCATCGTGCACGGCGATGCCCGCGGCTTCACGTCCGCGGGTCTCCGACAGGCGCAACAGGCCGAGCGCGAGCGACCGGGCGAGGCGGCGATCGGCCTCGTGCTCACTGCTTGAGATGACGCCGAAGATGCCGCACATGACCGTTGGTGGCCCAGTTATACACAGGTTCACTCACGAATGTGCATATATTGCCGGACGCATGCCAGCGCTTCGCTCGCTCGTCAGGCGTGTGCTCGTCACGATCCGCGACGCGCGGCCGCGCTCGGTCCTGCTCGCTGCATGGCTGGTGCTGTTCATCTACGCATATCCCGGTCAGATGACCACCGACTCGTTCGATCAGCTCGCCGAGGCGCGCAGCGGGGTGTTCACCGACGCTCACCCGCCGACCGTGAGCCTCGTTTGGAAGCTGACCGAGTACGTCATCGCCGGCGGCTTCGGCATGCTGATCGTCCAGAGCGCGGCATTCTTGCTGGGGGTGTACGCGATCCTGCGTCACACGCTCGCGCCGCGCCGCGCCGCGTGGATCGCCGCGCTGGTGTTCGTGTTCCCGCCGGTGTTCCTGCCGTTCGCCGCGATCTGGAAAGACTCCGTGATGGCGGGCTTCATGGTGCTCGGTGTCGCCGGTCTGCTCGACGAGCGACGCGGGATCAAGCTCGCCGGGCTCGCTGCACTGGTGATCGCGACGGCGGTGCGCTACAACGCGTTCGCTGCGACGTTTCCTTTGATCCTGGGGATCTTCGAATGGCGGCCGGCGATGCACTGGGCGAGGCGCTACGCGCTGGCGGCCGGGGCGTGGGCCGGCGTCACGCTCGCCGCGTTCAGCCTCAATACCGCGCTCACCGATCGGGAGATGCACTTCTGGCACTCATCGCTCGCGGTCTACGACATCATTGGCACGCTCGCGAAGCTCGATCGGGACTTGCCCGACGACGAGCTCGAGCGCACGTTCGCAGGCACCGGCCTGCTCGTCCACGACCATATCCATGCAAGGGCGCGCGCGCTGTTCAGCCCGCGCGACTTCTTGCCGATCATCACCGCCGAGCGGAATCGGTTCTGGGACCTGCCTGCGTATGGCAGCGTGGTGGTGCCCGAGCCCAGGCGCGACGCGATCGCCCGCGCCTGGAAGGACATCGTCGCGAGCCATCCAGGCGCTTACCTGCGCTACCGGCTCGCGGTCATGGCGGAGGTACTGTGCTTCACGCGTCCCCGGCCGTCGGGCGTCGTCCCGCGGCGCGACTTCAAGGTCGTGGAGTTTGCCTGGGCGCAGTCGGTCCCGACGAGCACGTCGCCGGTGCAGCACCGGCTCACGTACTGGATGTCGTCGCTGTGGAAGGTCTTGCCGATCTACGTGCCGTGGATGTACGCGGTGCTCGGGCTCGTCGTCGCCGGGCTGGCGCTGGCGATGGGGAGCCTCGATGTCGCTGCGCTGTGCGCCAGCGGGCTGGTGATGGAAGCGACGCTGCTGTTCCTGGCGCCGAGCCCGGATTATCGCTATTCGCACTGGCTCGTCGTGTCGGTGTGCCTGGCGATCGCGGTCATCACGGTGCGGCGCGCGAGAGCAACGCCCCACGGCTCGCCGCCCAAGGTGCGATCAACGGACCTGGCCGTCGGCGAAGCGGGTGGTCACGCCTGAGTGCCGATCGACGGCCGCTCGACCGCACGGTCGACCGCACGGTCTACGGCGCGCTCGACGGTCCGCTCGACGGCGCGGCCGCTCTCGAGCGAGACCTCGACGGGC
>DATIPJ010000659.1:0-4536 GCA_035472155.1 Kofleriaceae bacterium | reverse complement strand
CGGCACCTTGCTGTCGGGCTCGTCGAAGCACGGGAATACGCGGCGCGCATACAGCGCTTCGAGCTGCGTGAACACATAGGGCTCGTTGCGCACGGTCTGCTTGAAGGCCCCCGTCGTATTGAGCTCGTCATAGACACCCGCGTACTCGATCGAGAGTGTCCACTCGCCGACATCGAGCGGCGTCGCGGCGCGAAACGACAGTAGCTCGTCGCCGTGCGGCGTCGCCGTGAGCTCGACCTCGGCGCCGCCGCGCTTCGCCACCGCGCGCTTGATCTTGAGCTGCCGGCCGTGCAGCCAGATCACCGACGAGCGCTCGGCGACCTTGCCGGTGATCGCGATCGAGCCATCGAATCCCGACTTCGCCGGATCGATCGAGAGGCTCGCCGCGTACGTCGCCGGAAGGAAGTTGCGCGGCAGGCGCAACGTCGGCGGCGCAGGCTCGAGCCCGCGGTCGGGGGCGGCGCTCGCCTCGGACGCGCGCGCGGCCGACCCTGGTGGTCCCAGTGGCGACGATGAACGCGACGATGAACGCGACGACGGCGAGACCGGCGCCGCCGGAGACGAACAACCAACCAGTGCGATCGCGACGAGGAGCCAGCGCATGCGCGGATGGTATCTCCGCGCGACGCGCTCGCTCCATCATTCGTGATCACAGTTGTCGTGCGACACGTGCGACGCGAGCGGCGTCACGCGACACGCAATGGCCATCGAGCGCGGCGCGCGCGCATCGCCCGGCGACGCCACAGGAGCTACCTCACTTCGGGGGCGGGTTGGTGGCCGCCGTGATCACGCCGAACAGGCCGTGCATCTCGTCGTCGGGACCGGCGGCAAAATACAGTCCCGCGCGCGCACTGGCGACACCGTCACCGAAGGTGAGTCCCCAGAGCCCATCGATCTCGACCGGCGCGGTGGCCGACATCATCAGCTGTCCGAGCACCTTCATCTCCTTGGCATCGATCGCCGTGATGTGGCCATCGCCGAAGTTGCCGACGAGCAGCGCGCCCGGGAACGGACCGAAGTCCTTCGCGATCGCCATGCCCCACGGCGCGTTGAAGCTGTCGCTCTTGAGCGTCCACAGCATCTTGCCCGAGGTGTCGAACGCCGCCACGAAGCCGAGCCCCGGCCCCGTGACCTCTTCCATCTTGTCCTCGTCCTGCTGCGCGTACGTGACGTAGACGATGTCGCCGAACGCCATCACGTTGAACGGCGCGAAGTCCGCGGGGATCTCCTTGTTGACGAACGAGACGCCCGTCCCCATCTGGAAGTTGGCATCGAACACATCGATGACGCCGTTATGGAAGTCGGCCGCGAGCACCATCGGGCCGTTCGCGCCGTGAACGACGGCGACGCCGAGGTACGCGGCCTGCGAGCCCGAGCGATCGACCAGCGTGAATCCCTTGGTCGTGCTGAGATCGGGATTGACGCCGATCAGCATCCCCTTGGTGCTCGCGAAGATCAGCTGCGCCGGCTGGCAGACGCCGTTGTCCATGTGGATCTGGAACCGCTTGTCGTCGGGCTTGGCCATGTCGTTGACCGCGATCCCGGTGATGCCTTCACCGAGATCGAGCGAATCCGACGCGATCATCCCGGGCTTGTCCGGCATCGCGACCGCCGCCTTGCCTTCGCCGTCGAAGATCGACACCTTGCCACTGCCTTCGTTGGCGACCCACAGCATCCCGTTGAACGACACGATGCCCCACGCGTTCATCAGCCCGCCGCCGACATTCAACGCCTGGCCGGCCTGATCCGATGCGAGGTCGGTGACGGTCAGCAAGCTCGTCACGTTCGAGCCGCCGCCACCGGTATCCGCGCCATCGTCCGAGCCCGCGGCGACGACGTCCGTGCCGGTGCCCGGGTCGGTCTTGCTTGCCGTGTTCTCGCCGGCCATGCACCCGGCTACCAGCAACCCCGATGCGATCGCGAGCGAGCTCGCACGTGAAGCGAATCCAAGCGTCATGATAATTCCTCCTGCGGGAATCCCGCGGCCGAGGTTTTTGCACGCAGTGCGCCACGCTCGCCCGACGCATTCTCGTCGACGTAGCTCGACCTTACGGCGCGACGGCGCCCGCCGCGCGCCCCCGGGGCTGCGGCGACGGATCACGGGGTCGGCATCGTCGGAGCTCTCGCAATCGCGTGTCGATTGGCATTTACTGAGTTGCCTGATGTGCGCACAAACCGAGCACCCGGTCGTCTCCCGCCCGGCCCGTCTCGCCGGCCGGCTCGTCACGCGGGCCGGCTCGTCACGCGGGATCGACGATCCCGCTCGGGCGATCCGCGGGCAGCGTGTAGCGCTTCTCGACCGCCGCGCGGATCGCGGCGCGGCTCTCGGCGGCCGACTGCTGACCGCGCTCGATCGTCTCGGCCTCGCTCGCGAGCGAGTCGTCCTTCACCTCGTCGCGGAACCACCGCGAGTAGTCGCCCTTGCGGCGATGGTACTCCCAGGTGTCGTCGTCGACGCCGTCGCCCAGCTGCGTGAACAGCAGCAGGTTGTGCGCCTTGAGGTTGAGCTTCGACTCGGGCCCGCGGAAGTAGAAGCTGCGCGTGCTCCCCATGTTGCCCTCGACGTACTTCCGCGAGTGCCGCTTGCGCTCGCCTTTGGGCGGCTCGACCTCGACCACCGTGGTCTCCGCGGTGCCGACCTTCCAGTACAGCGCGGTGCCCGGCGGCAGTTTCTCGGGCGCCCGGATACTCGGCGGCGGGAGCCCCGCCGCCTGGCACAGCTCGATCACCTTCTCGATCGGGCGCTCGCCCACCGCGAGCAACGTATCCACGGTCTTCAGGATCGCCGGCGCGACGCTCCCGGGGTGCACCGTCACGTAGATCGTGCCGTGCGGCCGCATCATCCCCGCGCCTGCCTCGCCCGCCGGCTCCCACGCGGCCGGCAACATGTGGTGCGCCTCGTCCACCACCAGCCAGTGCGGCCGCCCGGTCCGCGTGCGCAGCTCGGAGATCGCCGGCATCAGCTGCGCGAAGCTCTCCGGCCGGTGCGCGACGGCGACCCCGAGCAGGTTCGCCACCACGTTGCGCGACGGATCGCGCAACACGTCGACCACCTCCTCGATCAGCGGCTCGCGCTGGGTGCCGCCGAGCACCACCGCCTGCTCGAGCGACCCGTAATCTCCCTCGGGATCGATGATCGCGAACTGATAGCCGGCCTTGCACAGCCGCTCGAGCAGCCCGGTGGTCAGCGTCGACTTGCCGCTGCCCGACGCGCCACACACGATGATGTTCGTCGAGTACGGATCGAACGACACCGTCTGCTCGCCCGCGCTGCCGACCTCGATGCGATGCCGCGCGGGCGCCGCGTCCGCGAGGTCCGTGTCGATCAACCGATCGATCAGCTCGGCGACCCCGTCGCCGTGATGGCGCGTCAGCACCACATCGGCCTTGCTCTTCAGCGCCGGCAGCGCGTTCGCCACCGCCGCCCCGCACTCGCACGCCAGCAGCAGCGCATGGTCGTTCTCCGCATCGCCGACCCCGACGGTGTTGTGCGCCGACAGCCCGAGCTCCGCGAGCGCCGCCGCCAGCCCGGTCGCCTTGTTGACGCCCGACGGCAGCACCATCACCGCGCCCTTGTTGAAGATCACCTGCAGCTCCAACCCGAGGTCGCGGATCGCATGCAGGATCGCATCCTGGTGCGGCTCCCAGCTCGCAACGATCACATGCCCGCTCGCGACCCGATCCACGCCGCGCTTCTTCAGCTCCTCGACGAACTGCGGCGGCGGCGGCTCGGCGAGCGCCCGGGTCTCCTTCGTCGCCGGCACATGCAGCACCGCCCCGTTCTCCGCGACGATGCGCGCAAACACCTCCGGCTCCGGCAAGAGGCCGAGCAGCTCCTCGATCTGCCGCCCTGTCACCATGACGACCTTGCGACCGGAATCGCGAAGCCGCTTGAGCGCATCCCACGTGGCGTCCTCGATCCGCCCATGGTGCGCAAGCGTCCCGTCGTAGTCAGCGGCGAGCACGTGATAACGCATCTCCCCTACAGCCTGCACGAACGGCACCATGCGCGCCCCCGCACGGTGGTGTGAAGGCGCACATCACGCACGCGCCGCGTCCGCATCGTGCCGTTTGAACAACTCACTGCGGCATCGCGCCCACCCGCACAGCCTGTTCCGTCCTGTTCCGATCTGTTCCGGTCCCGCGTCGATTGGACTTTGAAGCTTCGATCGCCAATCCGCGCCAATGCTCCAATGCGGTTGATACTCGTGGCCGGCGCCATGCCGGTTCCGGAGCCCGAAGCCGCCGCTTGCTGCCAATCCCCATGCATCTGGCCTGTGCTGGTGCCGTGACGCACCAGGGCGTGTCCATGGGTGCTACCGCCTCACGGAGCCCCGCGAGCGTCTCGCAACAGCCGTGCACGACGAGACGGTCTGCACAATGCTGCACAGCCAAGGCTGAATTTATCGCCGCGCTTTCAACCGTGCTTCAACTGCGACATGTCGTCGCGCGCCACGGATCCGAAATCGGCGCTCATGCGCTGTCCCACCTACTCCACAAGGTCGCGTATCAGCCTCTCCCGCTCGTCACCGCTCC
>DATIPJ010000658.1:0-4404 GCA_035472155.1 Kofleriaceae bacterium | reverse complement strand
TGCGGATCGACAGATCGACGTACGGGTCGACGCGCTCGTCGAAGTCTGGATGCATGTGCGCGAACTGGATCGGGATCACGGCCTCGGTGCCGTCCGAAGCATCGTTGTCCAGTGTGAAGCCGAGGGTGCCGAAGTCGGGCTTCTTGAGGCAATGGGCCGCGGTCAGGCCCACGTCCGGAGCGATGAGCGTCGCCGTGCAGACCAGGCGGCCGCGCGTGACGACCATGCCCGTGGCGATGAACTCGCTCGGCTCGGACGGATCACCACCGACGATCGACTGCGACCTGCGCGACGCTGGTTCGACCGCGTCGACCGAGCACCCGGCCACCAGGAGCGCGATCGCGAGAACCAAGCTCCGCTGCGCCTTCATGAACGCAGTATCTCAAAACGTTTCAGCGAGCGCAGCGTTGATCCGTGAGCCGGCACCAAAACCTATCTCGAGGCGTCGGGGCTCTAGCTATTGCCTAACCCTCTGAACTGAAAATGTCTCGCGCTGCTCGAGTCGAGGTGGGAGGTGTAGGTGGCTAATTCTCGATCGCCTCGAGGACCTCTCCGATCGTCTCCTCGAGCTTGATCGCCAGCTTCTTGGGAATCGGCGCGCCTTCCTCGGCGATCAGCGACGACAGCCGGCGCGCGGCCTGCGCGATCGACCCGCGGAGCTTCTCTCGCCGGTCGCGATCGGTTTGAGGAAACGCGAGCTTACCGAACTGGCGCGCGAGCAGCGGCGTCTCGCCGCCTTCCTCGAACGCCACTCGCCGGATCGACTCGAGCGTTTCCTCGTCGGCCTTGCCGGTCTCGGTGGCGCGCTGGACGAACTCGACCACCGGCAGGCTCGGAATCGGTGACTCGAACCGATCGGTCCGCGCGCGCTCGATCACGCGCGGGGCGGCGGTCTCGAGGAAGCGGTAGCTGCCGAGCAGCTTGGCCACCGTCGAGCCGCGCAGATGGAGCTCCTTGCGACAGTATGCGTCGAAGTCGCTGAATCCCCATTTCTCCCACAGTCGCTTCTCGTTGGCGCGGCTGAGCGATTCGGCGAGCTCGAGCCACGTGCGCTTGAACGCGCGCGCCTTCTGCAGGGTGTCCGCGCGCTCGGGGTCGTCGGACACGGCGAGCAGCCGGTCCTCCATCTGACGGTCGGTCTTGGTGATGATCTTGGCGCCCATCGACGAGGCCACGCTACGAGATCGGTCTGATCCGAGACGAAAGACCGAGGCACTCATTCACGATCTTCGACGGTTAGCCCCGAGACCGCGGGTCGCCGTAACGCGTTATAATGGCGACCTCATGACGGTTGATGGTCCGCCAGCCTCGGGCTCCGCCCCGCAGATCCAATCGCCTTCGCTGGTCGGACAGATCCTCGATGGTCGCTATCGCCTGATCCGCAAGCTGGGCGAGGGCGGGATGGGCGAGGTCTACGCCGCCGAGCACATCCACATCGAGAAGAGGTTCGCGATCAAGCTGCTGCGGCCCGAGATCGTCTCGAACGCCGAGGCGGTGACCCGGTTCCGCCAGGAGGCGCGGTCGTCCTCGTCGATCGGCCACCGCAACATCATCGCGATCGAGGATTTTGGCCAGCTCGCGGACGGCCGGATCTACATGTGCATGGAGCTCCTCAACGGAGCCGCGCTCAACGAGATGATCACGCAGCCGATCGGCGTCGATCGCCTGCTCAACATCTTGATCCAGACCGGCCACGGGCTCGCCGCCGCGCATGCCAAGGGCATCATCCATCGCGACATGAAGCCCGAGAACGTCTTCGTGACGATCGGGCCCAACGGCGAGGACATCCCCAAGCTCCTCGACTTCGGCATCGCGAAGGTCTCCGGAAACGACGGCCAGAACCACCTGACGCGCACCGGCACGATCTTCGGGACGCCGTTCTACATGGCGCCCGAGCAGGCGCTGGGCAATCCCGTCGACGCGCGGACCGATATCTACGCGGTCGGCGTGATCATGTACGAGTGCTTCTCGGGGTCGCTGCCGTTCCAGGGCGACTCGTTCATGGGCATCCTCACCCAGCACATCACGATGGAGCCCGAGCCGGTGGCGGCGCGGGCCGCGCGCGCGGGACGCCAGCTGCCGGCGGGGCTCGCCGACGTGATCACGCGCTGCATGCAGAAGAACCCGGCGCAGCGGTTCTCGACGATGGACGAGCTGGTCAACGTGCTCGTGCAGATCTATCGCGGCATCGTCGGGCCCGGCATGTCCACGTACATGGAGGCGTTCCCGGTGATGCCGAGCTCGGCGCACCAGGTGCAGCCGACGCCGCCGCCGATGACCCGGCCGGTCGGCATCGGCCAGGGCCAGCACATCGGCCAGAGCGTCGGGGTCAACGCGATCACCGGGCCCTCGGGCTCGGCTCCGATGGTGACGCCCGGCGGCGGCATGCAGAGCGCGGGGTATGCGACCGGCCCGGGTGCCTCGCTCGCGATGCCGCGGCGGAGCAAGGCAGGGCTGATCATCGCGGTCCTCGCGGTGCTCGCCGTCGGCGGCGGTGTCGCCGCATTCGTGGTCGTGAACAACAAGGGGCAGGACCCGGGCAAGGGCTCCGGCGGATCCGACAAGGGCTCGCAGGTCGTGATCGCCGATGGATCGGACCACGGATCGGATCGCGGATCGGACCGCGGCTCCGGCATCGTTCCGACCGACGGCTCCGGTTCTGCGAAGAGCTCGCATGAGGGCTCGGGCAGCGCGGGCTCGGCGGATGTCGGCTCGGGGCATGCAGGATCCGACGTCGGCTCGGGCTCCGCCGAGAAACACGACGGTTCCGATGCAGGAAGCAACACGCCGCCGCCCGTCGAGGTCGTACACGTGCCGATGTTTGCGCGCAACGGCGTGGCGTTCGAGGTGTACGAGAACGGGACCAAGCTGTTCGATGGTCCGGACAACCTCGAGGTGCCCAAAGGCGAGAAGCGCACCGTCGTGATCAAGGCCCGCGGCTTCAAGGACAAGACGCTCGTGGTCGAAGGCAAGAAGAAGAAGGTGCAGTTCTCCCTCGAGCGGATCGCGGCGCCTCCCGGGCCCGGATCGGGCCACGTGCCGCCGCCACCACCGCCCGGGCCGAACTGCGCCAATGCCATCGTCGACCCGGCCAGCAAAGCCTGTGTTGCGCAGTACTGTGCGAAACACCCTGACGACCAGGCCAAATGCGGTCTGGAATAGCGGCCAATCGCCCCGGCGACGGGGGTGTCGCGAATCACCGCATGTGGCAGTCGTCATGGGCCAGACTTCACGCGCTACGGCCCACGCGCTACATCCCCACGCGCTACACCCACGCGCTGCACCCCGGAGGAACCGCCATGCGCAAGTCAGCCAGCGTGCCCATCCTGCGAACCCTCGTGATCCTGTTGACGCTGTGCTTCGCGGCGCACGCGTACGCCGACGATCGCAGCGAGGCTCGCACGCACTATCAGGCGGGCGTTCGCTACTACACCAGCGGTGACTACCGAGGGGCGATCCGCGAGTTCTCGGCGGCGCAGCAGCTCGCGCCTGCCGACCTCAACAACTACAACCTCGCGCTGTGTTACGACAAGCTCGGCGACGCCGAGCCCGCGATCCAGTACTACCGCGCGTTCCTCGACAAGCAGCCGAGCACCGACAAGCGCGCCGAGATCGAGGCCAGCCTCAACCGGCTGGAGTCGGCGTCGCGCTCGGCGGCCAGCAAGAAGGACGACGCGAAGAAGGCCGACGAAGCTCGCCGCGCCGAGGAGGCGCGCAGAGCCGATGACGCGAAGAAGGCCGACGAGCCCGGGGCGATCGGACCGTCGGCGGGACCGGCACCCGCGATCGGACCGTCGGCGGGCCCGATCGGACCGTCGCCCGAGCCGCCCGCCGAGGAGCGCAAGCCGCCCAAGCGCGGGCCGGCGGTCGCAGGCTCGATCGGCACGCCGAGCACCGGCAGCCCTGTGCAGACCGGCGACCAGCAGCTCGATCGCGTCAATTCGATCAACATCGACGACGTTCGCGATCAGCGCATGGGCGGCGCCGGTAGCGGCATCACCGAGCGCGGCGGTCCGCCGACGGCGGGCGCGGCACAGCCGGGTCAGCCCGGGCAGCCCGGGGCACCGCCGCCGAGCGATCCGAATGCACCGCCCCCGGCGCTCGCGAGCAGCGATCAGCCGAAGAAGGAGACCCCGGTCTACAAGAAGTGGTGGTTCTGGGTCGTGATGGGCGTCAGCGCGGTCGTCGTCTACGAGCTGTCGACCTCGTCGAGCAAGATGGTCAACAACCGCGGCCGGGAGTCGGGGCTCTTGCACAACGATCCGGTTCCCGGCGGCGCGACGCTCCTGCGCTGGTGACCGATCCCACGCGCAGCGGCTGATCTCATCCTGTAAACGCGCCGTACGCTCGCCCCGGCTGGCGTTAGAGTACGCGCATGCGCACGCTCGTTGCCGCCGGCCTGGT
>DATIPJ010000657.1:0-9557 GCA_035472155.1 Kofleriaceae bacterium | reverse complement strand
ATACCAATTTACAGTTGGCGACGAGGCCGTCTATCCAGCGATCTGCCGTCCGCGGCCCGCAACCGGTGCCGCTCGCGTGACTGCGAACGACCGAATCGCTATGCTGCGGCGACCGCCGGTGGGTTGGCGGCGTGAGCAGCTCGTGAAGACCATCGGCTCGTTCGACTATGTGATCGTCGGCGGAGGCACCGCGGGCTGCGTGCTCGCTAACCGGCTGACTGCGGATCCCGCGGTGTCGGTGCTGATGCTCGAGGCCGGAGGCCGCGACAAG
This sequence comes from Kofleriaceae bacterium, assembly GCA_035472155.1. GTDB lineage: Bacteria > Myxococcota_A > Polyangia > Haliangiales > Haliangiaceae > JABFXX01. Next base: position 9,286 of record DATIPJ010000657.1, on the reverse strand, counting down.
GGCATCTGGATCCACATTCCGGTTGGATACCTGTTCTGCATCGGCAATCCGCGCACCGACTGGTGCTATCGCATCGAGCCGGATCCGGGGCTCAACGGACGCACGATTCTCTACGCGCGCGGCCGCGTGCTAGGTGGCTGCACGTCGATCAACGCGATGCTGTACATGCGCGGGCAGGCGCGAGACTACGACGAGTGGGCACGGCTCACCGGCGATCCGGGGTGGTCGTGGGAGAGGGTGCTGCCGGTGTTCATGGGCACCGAGCACTACTGGCGCGGCCCCGACGACGTGCACGGCGCAGGAGGCGAGTGGCGCGTCGAGCAGCAGCGGCTGTCATGGGAGATCCTCGACGCGTTTCGCGACGCGGCTGCCGAGGTGGGCATCGCCAAGATCGAGGACTTCAATCGCGGCGACAATGCGGGCAGCTCGCGCTTCGAGGTGAATCAGCGGCGTGGCGTGCGATGGAATGCGACCAAGGCGTTCCTGCGGCCGGTCGAGGGCCGCAAGAACCTGACCGTGCTCACCGGGGCGCAGGTTCGGCGGCTGCGGCTCGGGCGCGGCGCTGACGGCGCACTCGAGGCCCAGGGCGTCGAGTTCTACCAGGGCAAGGACATCGTGTTTGCCGAGGCGCGCTGCGAGACGATCCTGGCGGCGGGCTCGATCGGCTCACCGCACATCCTGCAATTCTCGGGCATCGGCCCAGCGGCGCACCTGCAGTCGCATGGCATCCCAGTGGTGCACGACCTGCCCGGGGTGGGCGGCAATCTGCAAGATCATCTGCAACTGCGGTCGGCGTTCAAGGTGCAGAACGCTCGCACGCTCAACACGCTGGCGAATTCGTGGTGGGGCAAGGTGAAGATGGGACTCGAGTATGCACTCCGGCGCACCGGGCCGCTGACGATGGCGCCATCGCAGATGGGTGCGTGCGCGAAATCGGATCCGAGTCAGCCGACAGCCAATATCGAGTTCCACGTGCAGCCGCTATCGCTCGACAAGTTTGGCGATCCGCTCCACGCGTTCCCGGCGTTCACGGTAAGTGTGTGCAATCTGCGCCCGACGTCGCGCGGCCACGTGCGGCTGAAGTCACCCGATCCGCTGGCCGCACCGGAGATCCGGCTCAACTACCTGTCGACGCCAGAGGACCAGCGGATCGCGGTGCAGTCGCTGCGGCTCACCCGGCGGATCGTCGCCGGCAGCGAGACGATGAAGAAGTACGCGCCGGACGAGTTCGTGCCCGGACCGGCGTTTCAGTCGGACGACGAGCTGGTGCATGCCGCGGGCAATGTGGGCACGACGATCTTCCACCCGGTCGGCACGTGCCGGATGGGGCGCGCCGACGATGAGCTCGCCGTGGTCGACACACGGTTGCGGGTGCGCGGCGTGGCGCGCCTGCGCGTGATCGATGCGTCGATCATGCCGACCATCACCTCCGGCAACACGGCGTCGCCGACGGTGATGATCGCGGAGAAGGGCGCCACCGCGGTGATCGAGGATCGCCAGGCAGGTGCCAGGCCGGCGTGAGCGGGCAACCGCCGTGCGGCAGGCTCTACCGCAGCTCCCCCAAGCGGCGTCGCAATGTCGCGAGGCCCTCCGTCGATCCGATCGCAGGGTTGTTTCGAAACATTGAAAGCGGCTCGGCGCGACGGATCGCTGACGCGCTGACAACACCGACGCCCTCCCGGATCTCGCCTGGCGAGACAAGCGACGACGGCGTTGCTGCGGCAGACGCGCCTCCTGAACGCGCAGTCCGACGCGAGCGTTCCTGGCCCGCCGGGTTCAGCATCGCGAGCGCCCGGGATGTGCCGAGCGCGCAGAAGTCCCCGACGAACCGGTCTGCGATGCCGTCGTGTCAGGCTGACGTCACTCTAGGTCACATCGCCGTCCATCAAGTCCGCCCGAGCGCGATGACGCTCGCGAACGGGGGAACTGGGATCGTTTCGCCCGAACGCCGGGAGCGACGAGCCAGCAAACGACGAATCGCTGGCCTCACCAAATCTCTTGACATGTCAGATGCAGGCGTATCTGATTGCCGCGGCTCGGCGACCTCGTGTCGAGAGGATTCGAATCATGAAGCTGCGGAATCCATCGTTCGCGCGTTCTGGTTACTATTTGCTCGTCTTGGTCCTCGCGCTCGCGTTCGGCGAGCAGGCGACGCTGGCCGACGGCAAGCCGATCCGCATCGGCATCGCCACCGCGCTGCAGCTACAAGTAGGTCGTGACACGATTGACGCGGCGCAGCTCGCGATCGACGAGATCAATGCTGCCGGCGGCGTGCTCGGCCGCAAGCTCGAGTTCGTGGCGGCCGACGAGACCGAGGTGCCGGAGACCGGCATCAACGCGATCAAGAAACTGACGACCAGTGACAAGGTCGACGTCCTGGTCGGCGGCTACACCAGCGGCGTTACTCTGGCCCAGCTGCCGCACATCTCGGCGGCCAAGACGCTGTACCTCGGGATCGGCGCGGCGTCCCCGGCGATCACGGCCAAGGTCAAGCAGGACTATGAGAATTACAAATACATCTTCAGGGTCAATCCGCTGAACTCCAAGTGGCTTGCGACATTCCTGGTCGACTATCTAGTGAACCTGGTGGCCAAGGAGCAGGGATTCAAGAAGATCGCTATCGTCGGCGAGAGCGCTAAATGGGTGCAGGACCTCGTACCGGTGCTCAAGGGCGGTGTGCGCGATAGCGGGGTCGACGTGACACTGACCGAGCTGTTCGACGTCAACACCTCGGACTTCTCGCCGCTGTTCTCCAAGGTGCGGGCGAGCGGCGCGCAGTATCTGGTCGTCGCGCTGTCGCATGCGTCGTCGGACGTGTTCGTCAAGCAGTGGAGCGACGCGCAGGTGCCGCTCCCGATCGGCGGGATCGATGTGAAGTCGCAAGACGGCGATTTCTTCACCCGGGTCGGCGGCAAGGCACTGTCCGAGACGACGCAGATCGGGTTCATGCGCGTGCCGCTGTCGCCGGTGACCGTGCCGTTCTGGGACGCGTTCGTGAAGCGTTTCGGCCGCAAGCCGGTCTACACTGCCGGCGGCGCCTATGATGCCATCAAGGTCTACGCTGCTTCGGTGACCCGCGCCAAGACTACGCAGGCCGACGCCGTCATCAAGGAGCTCGAGAAGACCGACATGCCTGTTACCAGCGGTCGGCTCGTGTTCGACGAGAACCACGACGTGAAGTACGGACCGGGCTTCGTCATGCCGATGATGGTCCAGTGGCAGCAAAACGGAGAGCGGGCGGTGGTGTGGCCGAAGGACAAGGCTACCGGCAAGTTCATCCTGCCGCCGTGGATAAAGAAGTAGTCGCGGCAACAGCCGCACTCCTAGCTACCCGGCAGCGCACGGCAGAACGGACGGCGAAGTTACTCCGTATGAACCAGCCATGGTGATCGAGATCGTCATCTATGCCGCCGTCTCGAGTGCCATTTACGCGATGCTGGCAGTCGGGTTCACGCTGATCTTCGGCGTCGCGCGTGTGCTGAACCTGTCGCACGGCACGTTCTATGCGCTCGGCGCATATTTCACCTACACCTACAACGGACTGCTGAAGCTTCCGCTGTTCGTCGCGGCGCTGCTCGCCGTCGCGACGGTAGCGGCGTTCGGTGTGGCGATCGAGCGCGTGATGGTGCGACCGCTGCGTCACTCGGGGCTGGCGGTCTTGATGATCACCCTCGCGATATCGCTGCTGACCGAGCAGGTGCTGTTTCTGACCTTCGGGTCTGAGACCCAGAACGTCCCGAGCTTGGTGAGCGACAAGGTAACAGTGTTCGACGTCGATATCTCGGGCCAACGCGTGCTCGCGTTCGGCGTCAGCGTGGTGCTGATCTCCGGCCTGTGGCTGTTCATCCAGCGTGCCCGGCTGGGCAACGCGATCCTGGCGGTCTCGCAAGACGCTGAGGGCGCGCAGTACATGGGTATCAATATCAATCGCGTGTTCGCCAGCGTGATGGGCCTGTCGGCGGCGCTCGCTGCAGCCGCCGGCGTACTGGCAGCGCCGTTCTCGAAGGTTGAGCCGGGTATGGGACTGTTGCCGATGACCAAGGCGTTCTCGATCGTGATCCTCGGCGGGCTCGGTTCGGTCCGCGGCAGCTTGCTCGCGGCTGTTGTGCTCGGGTTCAGTGAGACGTTGGTTGGCTATCTGATCTCGTCTTCCCTCACCGAGTTGGTGTCGCTGGTCGTGATCCTGCTCGTCCTGATCCTCCGGCCCGCAGGGCTGTTCGGTAAGCATGCGGCGTTTTAACGAATTGCGGCCGATGCCGCGCTGGACGCGGTGGGGACTCCTGGCGCTTGGACTCATCGTGCTCGGCACCGCGCCGTCCTGGATCGACGACTCGTACTGGATAGGCGTGCTGATTCTCGGCTATCTGTATGGAGTCTTTGCGTCGAGCTGGGACTTCATGTCGGGCCAGACCGGGCGCGAGAATTTCGGCCACGCGATGTTCGTGGGCGGCGGCGCCTACACCGCGGCGTTCCTGAACACGAAGTACGGCGTGTCGCCATGGTGGTCGCTGCCCGCGGGCGGCGGCGTTGCCGTGGTGATCGGCCTTGTCATCGGTCTGCCGACGCTGCGCTTGCGGGGCCCGTACTTCGCGCTCGCCACGCTCGCCGGCGCGACCATTCTGCAGCGCTTGACCATCATCCTGTGGGAGCAGACCGGCGGCGAGGAAGGGATCTCGGACCTGATGCCGCTGGCGGGCTCGCCGGTCGCATTCTACTACCTGGCGCTCGGCTTCATGCTCGTCGTGGCGACCATCCTGGTGCTACTGGCGCGCTCGCCCTGGGGTCTGCTGCTGCGCTCGATCCGAGGCGACGAGGCTGCAGCGCAAGCAGCCGGTGTCAACACCACGCTGCACAAGATCGGCGCACTGCTGGTGAGCGCATTCTTCGCGGGCATGGGCGGAGCGTTCTACGCCCATTACCAGCTGCAGGTCGGGCCGACGCTGTTCTCGATCACGGTCTCGATCACCGTGGTCATCATGAGCTATGTCGGCGGCATCGGCAGCGTGTACGGTGCCCTCGGCGGCGCGTTCGTGCTCACACTGATGACCGAGCAGTTGCGCAGAGTCGGTGAGTACCGGCTGCTGTTCTACACGCTGGTGTTGATCGCGATCTTGTTCTTCCTCCCGCGCGGGCTGATCGCGCCGCTGTGGCGACGCCTGCGCAATGGGGGCCCAGCGTCATGACCGCTCTGCTCGAAGTCAGCGGGCTGCGCAAGCAGTTCGGCGGCCTGACGGCGGTCAAGGACGTGAGCTTCACGCTCGGTCCCGGCACGGTGACAGGCATCCTGGGACCCAATGGCGCCGGCAAGACCACGCTTTTCAACCTGCTCACCGGATTCATCCAACCCGATGCGGGCGGCATCCGGTTCGAGGGTATCAAGCTGCGCGGGCTGGCACCGCATCGCGTGGTGAATCGCGGCATCTCGCGCACGTTTCAGATCGCACGGCCGTTTCACCAGATGACAGTGATAGAGAACGTCGCCGTCGCTTGCCTGGCGCCGCGGGTACGCCGCGATCACGACGGCCGCTACCTCGATCGCGCCCGCGCGCTGCTCGATCAGGTCGGGCTGACCGCGAAGGCCGGCTCGTCGGTCGACACGCTGACGTACGGCGATCTGCGACACATCGAGATCGCGCGCGCGCTCGCCACCAACCCGCGGTTGCTGCTGCTGGACGAGCCGTTCGCGGGGCTGGGCGCCGGCGAGATCCGGCCGCTCGCGGCGATGGTGCACAAACTGCGGGACCGCGGCATCAGCATCCTGATCATCGAACACAAGCTGCGCGAGATGATGCGGCTCGTCGACCGGGTGATCGCGATGGAGTTCGGCGAGGTGATCGCCGACGGCACCCCGGCGCAGATCGGGCGCGACCCGCGCGTGATCGAGGCATACCTGGGGCGCGAGGAGCCGGTCGATGGCGTTGCTTGAAATCGAGGACCTGGTCGTGCGCTACGGCAAGGCACTCGCGCTCGAAGGCGCGACCCTCGTCGTCGAGACCGGTGAACTGGTCGGCGTGCTGGGCCCCAACGGCGCAGGCAAGACCACGCTGCTCAAGGCGATCGCGCGCGCGGTGCCGGCATCCGGCCGTCTCCACTTCGACGGCGTTTCGCTGTTGCCGTTCCGCGCCGATCAGGTCGTCGGTCGCGGCATCGGCCACTGCCCCGAGGGCCGCCGGCTATTCCCCGAGCTCTCGGTGCTAAAGAACCTGATGCTCGGGGCCTACCTGCGGAACGACACCGCCGGGATCGCCGCTGATCGCGAGCGCATGTACGGGTTGTTCCCGATCCTGAAGGCCCGTGCGCAGCAGCTCGCAGGCACGCTGTCCGGCGGCGAACAGCAGATGGTGGCGCTGGCCCGGGCGCTGATGGCGCAGCCGAAACTGCTGCTGCTCGACGAGCCATCGACCGGCCTGGCGCACAAGGTGAAACAGCAGATCTTCGAAGTGATCCAGGAGATCAAGCGCGGCGGGGTGACCGTGCTGCTGGTCGAGCAGGATGCCGCGTCGACGCTGCGAGTGACGGACCGGGTCTACGTGCTCGAGCACGGACGGGTCGCCATGGAGGGCGCGGCGGCAGCGCTGCAGCAGAACGAGCGCGTGCGCCAGCTCTACCTCGGGGTCGAGTGAGTGCCGATAGGGTGCGCTCGCGGTTCAACGGAAGAACTGCCGCCCGGTAGGCGGCACAAATCCACGAGCCGCCTTCGCCAGCAGCGTCACCACGCCGTGCGCGGTGTAGACGAGCTGACCGCGCTGGTGTTTGTGGGCTCGATCATGTGGCCCGATGGGAAGTCGCTCGCCTTGCCAACAACGTCGAGCCCGGCGAAGTGGCGCTGGTCGATCGGGACGGCTGCGGCGCGGCGGCGGGCTCGCAGGCCAGCTTGCAAAACTCGTGATGCAGGCGGAGCGCGCTGTGTCTCCGCCGCCACGGAGCACAGCTGGCGACAAAGAAGGAGGACGACAGAGTGGGGACTACCTCGGAGGTCATGTGGAGCGTTTCGTTCGAGAGGTTGTGCAAAATCCGCCGACAGCCGCTCCTGACACGACGCAGCCGAGCGCGCCGGATGCCGATGCAATCAGAGCACTGATATTCAATCGCTTTGTAGAGCATCCATGTCACACCAGCCCTGGTCGAAGTCAGCACGCTGGAAACTGCTTATCAGCGTATCATTTCATCTCATTGTTAGGCGTGGCTGTGTTGATATGCTCGACATTGCAACTTGCCAGTGCGGAGACGGTAGGACCCAAGCAGACCTTTCTCGTGATCTACGTGACGCGCGCGTCGACCGTGTCGTGCTGGCGCTCTTGCCCGGCGATCGGCGTCGGCGCCATTGGGGTGGATGTGCCCGATGCGGGAGCGCGCGCGGGGGCCGGCGGAGCTGGGTCCAGTCTCATGGCCGCCCGGATTTGTGTGTGCCCCGATCGGATCTCGGGGTTGGGCGTTCCGTGGACGCACAGTGATACATACTCCCGAAGTGTGTCCGGACCACTGGCTTGTCTTTCTCAGCCGATGGCCCTATGTACATGACAACGAATCGCCACGAGGTCGATCGCCGTCGACGGTGCGGACGGTCGGACCAGGCGCCATCACCGTCACCGCGACAACGTGTTCGCGGGGATCGCAGGTCGCTGTGATTTCGTGGTGCTCATCAGATAGCTCGGAGGAATGTCATGGCCATTCGAGGACAACTCGTCAGGTGCGCGGCTCTCGCCGTCGCGCTCGCCGTTGGTGGATCGGTCGCGCCTGTGCTGGCCGGCGAGCGCGACGCCGAGCGGTGGACGGCGACATGGGCCACGGGGCCCGCCGGGCCATCTCCGGGGGCAACGCCGACCTTCGCCAACCAGACGCTCCGACAGATCGTCCACACCAGTGTCGGTGGCGTGCGTGTGCGGGTGAAGCTGTCCAATGCGTTCGGCAGCGAGCCAGTCGTGATCGGCGGCGCACACGTCGCTCGCCGGATGACTGGCGCGCGCATCGATCCGCGGAGCGATCGCCGGCTCAGCTTCAGCGGCGTCGATCACGTCACGATCCCGGTGGGCGCGCTGGTGGTGAGCGATCCGGTCGAGCTCGAGGTGCCCGCGCTATCCGATCTCGCGATCACCATCTACCTGCCACAGCAGACGGCCGCGACGACGATGCACGCCCTCGCGCTGCAGACCAACTATGTCGCCGCAGGTACAGGCGACGCGACCGGCGCCATCGATCTGCCAGGCGCCACGACCATGGCGTCGTGGCAGTTCTTGACCGGCGTCGATGTCCTGGTGCGCGGCGGCGCGGCGGTGGTGGCGCTCGGCGACTCGATCACCGACGGCGCGAACTCGACGGTCGATGCCAACCTACGCTGGCCGAACGTGCTGGCGAACCGACTCCAGGCTCGCCGCGCGGGGCGTCAGATCGGCGTGATCGACCAGGGCATCATCGGCAACCGCATCCTGCATCCGACCGAGCCGGTGTTCGACAACCTGTTCGGTCCGGCTGCCCTCGCGCGGTTCGATCGCGACGTGCTCGCCCAGGCCGGGGTGGCGTATGTGATCGTGCTCCTCGGCATCAACGACATCGGCCACCCGGGGTCGAGCGCCGGCGCTCCGGCGAGCGAGGAGGTGAGCGCGCAGGAGATCGAGGCCGGCCTGGTACAGTTCGTCGAGCGGGCGCACGAGCACGGGATCAAGGTCTTCGGCGCGACGCTGACACCGTTCGAGAACACGACGCTGGAGGGGTTCTTCTCGCCGGAGAAGGAAGTCAAGCGCCAGGCAGTAAACCGCTGGATCCGCGCGGCCGGGAAGTTCGACGCCGTCATCGACTTCGACGCCGCGATCCGCGATCCGAGCCATCCCGCGCGCATCCTGCCCGCATTCGACGGGGGCGATCACCTGCACCCAAGCGATGCCGGGCAGCGGGCGATGGGGCAAGCGATCCCGCTCGGGCTGTTCGACGACGACTGAGACGTGCCCCGCGCCCGGGGAGGAATCGTCGAAGGTTTGCATGCCGGCCCCAACGGCCGGCGCCTCCGCCAGGGTCGCAGCCGGCGCGAACCGGCGCTGGGCCAGGTAATCCAGCGTGCATTGCTGGCTCCGGCTCGGCAGCCTGACCTCGTCAGGTGCGGGCGCTCTGGCTCGAGATCGTTTCCTGGACTTCGATGAACTGCGGGTCCTTGTCGATATGCTCGCGGAGCAAGACCCTCCATTGGTCGCGTCGCCGGTCGTGGCCATCCGCTTCACCGCCCGCCCGTCAATGATCGTCGTGCGAGTCTCGGATCGGGCGTAGGCGTAGGCACCGGCGTACAGCGGGTTCT
>DATIPJ010000656.1:0-2103 GCA_035472155.1 Kofleriaceae bacterium | reverse complement strand
AGTGGCAGACGTCGTGGCGTTTGTCGCCTCCCCCCGCGCGCGCTGGCTCGCCGGCACGTGCATCCCCGTCGATGGCGGCCAGGGCCGCGCGTTCTAGCACACGCGGAAAACATCGATCGTCGGATTGCGAGCGCGCGCGATCCCCCCTAACGTCGGCGTGAGGCGGCGAGGGGTGTGACGGGTGGGCCAGCAAGCATCGAGAGGGAACGAGCGTTTGTCCGAGGGAACCGACGAGCCGACGCAGTCGCTCGCCCAGACCGCAACGGATCATCCGGCGCCGAGCGGTCGCATCGAGATCGCGCTCGGCGAGACCGTCGGGCGCTACCAGGTGCGGCGCCTGCTCGGGCGCGGCGGCATGGGCCAGGTCTATCTCGCGCGCGACGTCGTGCTCGGGCGCTCGGTGGCGCTCAAGATCGTCGGCCCGAGCAAGGCCGGCGTGTCGACCGTGCGGTTCCTCCACGAGGCGCGCGCGATCGCCAAGCTCAACCACCCCAACGTCGTGCAGCTCTACGACTTCGGCGAATACCGCCGCGGGCTGTACCTGGCGCTCGAGTACGTCGAGGGCGACACGCTGCGCGAGCGCGCGCAGCACGGCGCGCTCGGGCTCGACGAGGCCCTGCGCCACGCGCGCGCGATCGCCGATGGCCTGGCCCATGCGCACGCCGCCGGCGTCTACCACTGCGATCTGAAGCCGAGCAACGTGATGGTCGGCAAGGACGGCCGCGTGCGCGTGGTCGACTTCGGCATCGCGCGCACCGGCGAGAACGCCGCGAGCACGCAGTCCGGCAGCCCCGACTGGATGGCGCCCGAGCAGTGGGCCGGCGCGCCGCTCACCGACCGCGTCGACTCGTGGGCGCTCGGCATTGTCACCGCGCAGCTGCTCACCGGCGCGCACCCGCTCGGCTCGGACTCGTCGCGCCGCCGCGAGGCCGCGCTCGAGATGGCCCACGCGGCGCCGCCGCCGTTCGACGGCGATGGCGTACCGCCCGCGGTGGTCGATCTGATCCGGCGCTCGCTCGAGCGCGAGCCGACGCTGCGGCCGAGCGCCTCCGAGTGGGCGCGCGTGCTCGACAGCGTGATCATCGACGGCCGCAGCGACGCCGTGGTCGAGGACGGCCCGTACCGCGGGCTCGCTGCGTTCGACGAGAAGCACGCGCGGTTCTACTTCGGCCGCGAGCTCGAGATCGACGCGTTCCTCGAGCGACTGCGCGACACGCCGCATCTGCCGATCGTTGGCCCGTCCGGCGCGGGCAAGTCGTCGTTCCTGCACGCCGGCGTGATCCCGCGGCTGCGCGCGCGCGAGCCATGGACGGTGATCGGGTTTCGGCCGGGGACCGACCCGATCGGCGCCCTCGCGCGCCAGGTCCACGCGGCGACCGCAAGCCACGGCTCTGCCGGGGCGCGCAGCACTCCCGGAGGGAGTGCGAAGTGGATCGACGACGCGCGCGGCCGCGGCGAGGCGCGCCCCAGCGAGCGCCAGCGCAAGGCGCAGATCCAGGCGTTCCGCGCCGAGCTGCTCGAGACCCCGACCCTGCTCGCCGCGCGGCTGGCCACGATCGCCGGGATGCTCGGCACGCGCGTGCTGCTCGCGGTCGACCAGCTCGAGGAGGCGTTCACGCAGGGCGCGAGCGAGACCGAGCGCGAGCGCTTCGTGCAGATGCTGGTGGCCGCGGTCGACGATCCGCTCGATCCGGTGCGCGTCGTGGTCACCGTGCGCGATGACTTCGTCGGCAAGCTCGCCGGGCTGCGCTCGCTGTTCGTGGTCAAGCGCCTGGGCACCGACGATCTGCGCCGCACGATCACCGGCCCGCTCGCGCGCTACGACTACCAGTTCGACGACCTCGCGATCGTCGACGATCTGCTCGCCGAGGTCGGCAGCGCCGATGCGACCAACCTGCCGCTGCTCCAGTTCGCGTGCCGCACGCTGTGGGACGGCCGCGACGCCGTCCGCCGCCTGCTCCTGCGCACGACCTATCGCGAGATGGGCGGCCTCGCCGGCGCCCTGGCGCGCCACGCCGATCACGCGGTCACCGAGCTGTCGCCCGACGAGCTGCGCACCGCGCGCCAGCTGCTGCTCCGGCTGGTCGTCGGCACCACGCGGCG
>DATIPJ010000655.1:0-5213 GCA_035472155.1 Kofleriaceae bacterium | reverse complement strand
GGGCGATCGGGGTGACGCTGCCGCCGGGCCTCACGATCCGGGGCGACGGGCTCGGGGAGGGCGGGGTGTTCGGCGCGCCCGACGAACGCACCGGCGCGGCGCAGGTCGGCTACCTCGAAGCGGCGGTGGCGGCGGCCGCGCGCGGCGAGCTCGCGGCGATCGCGACCGCGCCGATCTCGAAGACGTGGGCGCGGCGGGCCGGCTTTGCGTTCCCGGGCCACACCGAGATGCTGGCGAGCCGGCTCGGCGTGCGCGACGTGGTGATGTTCTTCGCCGGCCCCAAGCTCAAGGTCGCGCTCGCCACCGTGCACGTGCCGCTCGCCGAGGTCGCGCGCACGCTGACGACGGCGGGGCTGCGCACGACGATCGAGATCGTGGCGCGCGCGCTGGCGCGTGACTTCGCGATCGCCGAGCCGCGGATCGGCGTGGTCGGGCTCAACCCGCACGCCGGCGAGGGCGGGCTGCTCGGCGGCGAGGACACGGCCGTGATCGCGCCTGCGCTCGCGCCGCTGCCGCCGGCGCGGCTCTTCGGCCCGCTGGTGCCCGACGCGGCATTTCGCGACCTCGTCGTCGGGCGCTACGACGCGCTGATCGCGATGTACCACGACCAGGGGCTCATCCCGGTCAAGCTGATCGACTTCGACGAGGCGGTCAACGTCACGCTCGGCCTTCCGATCGTGCGCACGTCGCCCGATCACGGCACCGCGTACGACATCGCCGGCACCGGCCGCGCGCGCGCGGTGTCGATGCAGCGCGCGCTCGCGCTCGCGGTCGAGATGGTGAGCCGGCGCGCTACTTGACGAGCTCGAAGCGGAACCTGGCATCGCCGAGCGTGAGCGCGTCGCCGTCGTCGAGCGGGCACGAGGTCACGAGCTTGCCGTTGACGTAGCTGCCGTTGGTGGTGCCGAGGTCCTGCAGGAACCAGCGATCGCCGAGCAGCGTGATCCGGGTGTGGCTGCGGCTGAGCATCGCCGACTCGACGACGATGTCGTTGCTCACGCCGCGCCCGATCGAGGTCTCGGTGTACAGCCCGTGGCGCGCGCCGGCGACCGTGCCGCCGATGCCGATCAGCACCGCCGGGATCGAGGGGAGGTGGCCGCGCACGCGGTCGAAGCCCGGCGTCGCCGACTTGTACGCCAGCGACGCCTTGCGCTGGTGGGTGCGCTCCTGCGCGCTCGAGTGCCGCTCGTGGTTGGCGATCTCGTCCTCGAGTTGCTCGCGCAGCTCGGCGAGCAGCGAGCCATCGTTGCGCACGAAGCCCTCGATCGCGTCGATCCGCTTCGCGATCTCGCGCAGGATCGCGGCCGCCGCAGGGAAGGCGCCGCGATCCGCCTGGGCGCGGGCGTCGGCGCGCGCGGCATCGGCCTGCACCAGGGCGATGTCGCGCTGGGCATCGCCGTCGACGATGCGCGCTCCGCTGCGGATGTCGACCTCGAGGCTCGCGGTGGTGCTGAGCGGAGCACCGTCGGTGGAGCGCCCCGATACCGTGATCGCCGCGAGCCGCCCGGTCGCGAGCGGCCGGAGCCGGAGCGCGAGCTCGACCGCGATCGCGCGGCCCTCGTCCACGAACACGTCGCCGATCGCGGTGATCAGACCCCCGCCGCCGAACCGCAGCGGGCTCAACGGTAGCAGCCTCACCACCTCGACGCCCTCGGCCGGATCGAGCTTGAGCTCGAGCTGATCAGCGACCACGCCGGAGTGCGCGAGCGCGGCGCGCGCGAGGTCGACCCGCGCGAGCGCCGGGTCGGGGATGTACGCGTAGCGCCCCGAGCCCGCCGTGGCGATCGCATCGAGCACGTTCTCGTCGTGCGACAGTCCGAAGCCGAGCGATGACACCGCGATCTTGAGGCCCGCGACGTACGCCGCGAGCTCCTCGACCAAGATCATCCCGACGTTGGGCTGTCCGTCGCTCATCACGACCATCGCGCGGCGAAGGCCGGCGGGCGCGGTCATGAGGACGCCGGCGGCGATCTCGAGACCGCCGCTCAGGTTGGTGTTGTCGGCGGCGGCGATCGTGCCGAGCAGGCGGCGGATCTGCGCGCGCCCGGCGCTATCGACGCGGGTCAGCCCGCAGCGCACCGCCGCGTGAGTCGCAAACGTCACGATCGCGAGTTGATCGCGCTCGCCGAGCAGGTCGGCGAGCAAGCCGCAGCTCTGGAGCACGTGCTCGAGCGGCTGGCCCTGCATCGAGCCCGACACGTCGACGACCAGCGCGAGCGCCAGCGGGGCGCGCTCGCGCTCGAGCGCCTGGCCGATCGCATCGACCTTGATCGACGCCCACAGCGTGCTCGGCGTCGAGCCCGGTGCAGCCGGCTCGACGTTCTTGTGCTCGCACCGCGCCACCACCCTCAATAGTGTACTCATGACACGAAGTATAAGCGACGTTCGTCGGGATGCCAGGAGTTTTTCTCGTGGCCGCACATTGCCAACGGCGCCGACGTCGCGTGTTCGGCGACAGTGTGGGGTCGGGTGATCGTCCGACCGAGCGCTAGTAAAGCGCGCGCAGCGCTTCGGCGTCCGAAATAATGACCTTGCGGCCCTCGGTCTGGATCAGGCGCTTGCGCTTGAAGGTCGACAGCGTGAGCGACACGGTCTCACGCGTCGAGCCGATCAGGTTGGCGAGCTCCTGGTGCGTGATCTTGAGGGCGATCAGCGTGCCGCGAGCGTCGTCGACGCCATTCTCGCCCGCGAGCTTGACCAGCAGCTCGGCGAGCTTGCTCGAGACATCGCGGAACACCAGCGCCTCGACCTTGTTCTCGAGCTCGCGCCGGCGAACGATCATGAGCCGCGTCATCGCGAGGCCGAGCACCGGGTGGCTGTGGATCAGCTCCTCGAAGTGCACGCGGTCGATCTCGCTGAGCAGCGCGTTCTCGACGGCCTCGGCCATCTCGGTGCGCGGTCCGCCGTCGAGCAGGCAGCTGTCGCCGAACAGCTCGGCGGGACCGTGATAGGCCAGGGTCAGCGACTTGCCGTCGCGCGTGACCTTGCTGACCTTGATGCGGCCGCCGTGTACGAAGAACAGCGACCGACCTGGATCACCGGGGAGGTAGACGACATCGCGCCGCCTCGCCTCGCGGAGCTCGACTCGCTCGGCCATGCGAGCGATGGCATCCGGACCGAGGTCTGCCAGCAGTGGCACCTTGCGGAGGTACCAGAGGACACGCTTGGGGTCAGGCACGAATGAATTGTAGCAAGGCTTGCAATCGACAGGTTGCGTGTCGCCCACATTACGAAAGCATTACCCGTACGGGCGAATAATTCCAGTAGTTTAGTGCCCCGAGATCTCTCCATCTGGACGGTGACGAACGCGTTTTTGTGCTGTGCATTGCGTTCACACCACGACATCACCGCGTTCGGTAGCGGTCGCAACGTGGATCGTGGCTTCGCGCCAGGTCGGCTCGCGCGCCATGCGTTCGGCGATCGGCGCGACCACGAGGTCCTCGATCGTGCGTCGCAGGGGGCGCGCGCCCAGGCGCGGATCGTGTCCAAGGCGCGCGAGGCGGGACCGCGCGGCGCGGGTCATCTCGACGCGCAACCCGCGCGCGACCAGACCGGGGCGCCGGCGCAGCTTGGCGAGCTCGAGCTCGACGATCTGCTCGAGCGCCTCGGGAGCGAGCGGCCGGAACGGGATGATCGCGTCGAGCCGACCGATCAGCTCGGGGCGAAAGAACCCACGGATCGCCGCGCCGTAGTCGGCGGAGAGGTCCGGATCCGACGAGAAGCCAGCGGGCCGCGGGTCGGCGGCGCCGAGGTTGGTGGTCAAGGCGATCACCGCCATCCGGAAGTCGATCAGCCGGCCGAGCGCGTCGGTCAGCCGGCCCTCGCCGATGACCCCGAGGAGGAGGTCGAACGCGGCCGCGTCGGCCTTCTCGATCTCGTCGAACAGCACGACGCTGAGCGGCTGGCGGCGGATGCGGTCGGCGAGGCTGGTGCCGGCGGGAGAGGGCGTGATCAGGCGCGCGATCGCGCCGGGGGTGACCAGCTCGCTCATGTCGACGCGGACCAGGCGCTCGTCGTTGCCGAACAGATAGCGCGCGAGCTGCTTGGCGAGCTCGGTCTTGCCGACGCCGGTGGGCCCGGCGAACAGGAGGCTGCCGACCGGGCGCTGCGGATCGTCGAGGCCTGCCTTGAGCCGCGCGATCACGCGCGCAGCGGCGGCGCACGCGGCGTCTTGTCCGATCACGCCGCGCCGGAGCTCGGCGGCGATCGCGGCGGTGTCGAGCGCGCGCTCGGGCGCGAGCAGGTCGACCGGCAGCCCCGACCACGCCGAGAACGCGTCGGTCAGCTCGCCCACCGCCAGGTCGAGGCGCGCGGGCCGCGTTGCGAGGTAGTCGAGGAACGCGAGCGCCTTGCCGGGGAACGCGGTGTCGCGGCGGAACGCGGCGAGCAGCTCGACGAGGCGGCGCGCGGCGTCGTGATCGAGTGCGACGCGCGGCACGGTGCGCTGGCCGTAGGGCTCGAGCAGCGCGATGGTCTGCGCCGGCGTGGCCTCGGGGACGCGCACGACGCGCATCGCATCGACGAGGGCGGGGAAGCGCTGGCGCGCGCGCACCAGCTCGACCTCGTCGCACTCGGCGATGAGCGACAGCTGGCCGGCGATCACCGCGCCGCCGATCAGCTCGGCGATCGAGGCGCCGTCGGACATCGGCGCCAGGACGTCACTCAGCCGGTCGACGTAGAGCGCGTCGTCGCTCTCGGACAGCTCCTCGACGATCGCCAGGCAGCGCTGCTGCCACATGCCGAGGTAGATCATGCCGGCGACGATCCGGTCGGCCGAGGTCGCCCACACCCGGCGGCGGCGGCCCGCCTTGCCGCGGCCGCGCTCGAGCAGCCGGCGCGCGATCCGGCGGACCAGGGTCGACTTGCCGGCGCCGCGCGGCCCGACGACGAGCAGGCTCGGCATGCGCGGCTCGTCGAGCTGCGGCGCGAGGTCGTCGAACACCGGATCGACGCCGACGCTGGGCGACAGGCGCCCCGCGCGGGCGAGCGCGACCCAGTCCTCGGCCACGGCCTCGAGCGTGGGCGCAGGCGGCAGCGGGTCGCCGGCCGACGCCGACTTGCGCTGCGCGGCCTCGACCGGGCGCCACTCGAGGATCTCCTCGTTGACCTCGCGCCGCAGGTCGTACAGCGAAGCGGGCGAGTCGCCGATCAGCGCGGCGAACACCAGCGCGCGCAACGTGTCGGGAACGGTGGCGAGCTGCTCGGTGACGAAC
>DATIPJ010000654.1:0-7472 GCA_035472155.1 Kofleriaceae bacterium | reverse complement strand
GAGAGACGCTGGTGCCGTGCTCGCTACGGCCCAAGCGGAAGCCATGCCTGGGGCTGTTGTGGGTTCAGAAATCTTCCGACGACCAGGTGTGTGCGTACTGCCTGGTGTGCAAGCGCGAGGAGATCGTGATCTCGGGCTGGCAGGACACGATGTGGGCGAACGGACCGATGGAGCCGGCGAGCACCGAGGAGCTCGCGGCGCCGCCGCAGATCCTCAACTGAGGGTCGCGACGGAGGCCGGACCGGCCGCTCGGTAGCCCCGAGGCGCAGGTTCAGCAGCACGGCCGTTGGCAGGAGCTTGGTAGCTGCAGAGGTGGTCAGTAGCCGCCAGGGTGGTCAGTAGCCGCCGGTGATGATGACCTCGTCGACGTCGCCGCGCTTGGCGGCGTTCGAGTTGATCGCCCGGGCGCACTTGACGCGATCGATCTGGAAGCCCTTGTACAGCGACCGGATGAACAGCGTGTCGCTGTTCGACAGCATCACGCGGCAGCCGCGCGCCACGAGGGCCCGCGCCGTCTCGGCGAGCGCCTTCTGGTGCTCGGGGCCGAAGCAGTCCGACGTGTAGCTCGTGAAGTTGGCGGTCACGGTCAGCGGGTCGTACGGCGGATCGAAGTAGATGAAGTCGCCGCGGCGCGCGTCGGCCACCGCAGCCTGGTAGTCGCAGCAGCGCAGGCTCGTCTTGCCGAGCAGCGCGGACGCGGCACGCAGCGCCTCGGGCACGCAGATCGGTGGATCCGTATATCGGCCGATCGGCACGTTGAACGCGCCCGCGCGGTTCACCCGCCACAGCCCGTTGAAGCACGTCTTGTTGAGGTAGATGAACGTCGCCGCGCGATCGGCCGACGGCCACGATCGCTCGCGATCGTTCCACCGCGTGCGCGTGGCGTAATAGTGCTCCTCGCAGTGCGCGCCGCGATGGTGCTCGAGCCGCTTGATCACCGCGGCGACATCGCGGCCCAGACACTGATACAGCCCGATCAGATCGGAGTTCGAATCCGCGAGCACCGCGCGCTCGGGCGCCACGCGGAAGTACAGCGCAGCACCGCCGGCAAACGGCTCGAAGTAGCGCTCGAAGCGGTCGGGCAACCGCGCGGTGAGCTCGGGCAGAAGCTTGGACTTGCCACCGACCCACTTGACGACCGGAGACGCGACGGGATCGGGGAGCTGCGGACGCAGATCGCGCCGCACGCGCGCAAGCGAACGAGAAGCCATGCGCGGCATCGTCGGGGCCGCAGATCCCGGGGTGAATTTTTCGGCGGTCTCCGCACCACCATCGCGCGCACTTCGAGAGGCACTTCGATAAGCGCCCGCGCGCAACGGACCAAACCGAGCGTAGATGGACGCAGGGGACGCAGAGAAATTCAGCACAGCAAGTGCGGTTAATTATTTCACCGCGGGGCGCGTCTGATGCTGTGCCGACCGTCGCGTCACGGAAGGAGAGTCCATGCGACCGTATGTTAGGTTCGCAACCATGCGCCGAATTCCCCCGCACCTCTTGCTTGCTGTCGGACTAGCCGTTGGGCTCGCGTCCGGGCTTTCTGCAACCCCTGCGCACGCGCAGCCGCGTCCGGTCTGGGACTCGCGCGGCTGGGTGCCGCTCGGCGAGCGCACGGTCAACGGGCGCTACGACCATGACCGGATCGAGATCGGGCGCTACGAGGGCAGGTTCAGCAAGCTGACCATGGTCGTCGACAACAGCGACCTCGAGCTGATCGACTTCAAGATCGTGTTCGGCGACAACACCGAGTACCACCCGCGGCTGAACCACGTGTTCCGCGAGGGCCAGCGGACGCAGGCGATCGACCTGCCGCCGAGCGAGGCGGTCATCCGGTTCGTCGACATCCGGTACAAGAACGTCGCCGGTGGCGGCGATGCGCGCGTCCAGCTGTGGGGCCTGCGCACCGGCGTGGGATCCGAAGGGCTGGACGCTGCTCGGCGAGCGCACGGTCGACGGCACCTACGACCACGACCGGATCGACGTCGGCCGCTACGAGGGCAAGTTCAGCAAGCTGACGATCGTCGTCGAGAACAGCGACCTCGAGCTGATCGACTTCGCGATCCAGTTCGGCCGCGGCCCGGCGTGGCACCCGCCGTTGCAGCACTTCTTCCGCGAGGGCCAGCGCACGCGCGCGATCGACTTCCCGGGCGACGAGCGCACCATCCGCCACATCGACTTCAAGTACCGCAACCTCCCCGGCGGCGGCCGCGCGCGGGTCGCGGTCTACGGCCTGCGCGACAACCCGGGCTGGGAGTCGCGCGGCTGGACGATGCTCGGCGAGCAGCGGGTGAGCTCGGATCGGGAAGACACCGACCGGATCCGCGTGTCGCGCTGGGACCGCCGGTTCCGCAAGCTGACCGTGGTCGTGCTCGATAGCGATCTCGAGATGATCGATATGTCGGTGAAGCTGGGGCGCGGCGAGCCGTTCCATCCCCAGGTGAACGCGTTCTTCAAGGAGGGCAGCCGCACGCGCGCGATCGACCTCCCGGGCGACGTGCGCGAGATCCGGTGGATCGAGTTCCGCTACCGCAACCTGCCCGGCGGCGGCAGCGCCCGCGTCCAGGTGTGGGCGAAGTAGCGCATCGAGCGTACGGCTTCGCGCAGATCACGGTGGTGGCGGCGACCGATAGTGCGGTCCGGCCGCCGGCGGTATCCTGGCGCTGATGCGACGAGCACGGCCGGGAACGCGATGCGCGCCAGGACTGCCGAAGGCGGGCGGGGCTGGCGGGTGGCGCGCGGCGCGCGGCGCGCGTGACGATGCCCGGGCGGCGAGCGGCGTCGGGCCCACCGTCGCACTGGGCGTGAGCGTCGTCGTCGCGGTGGCGGGGTGCTTCCACGACAAAGGGCTCGGGATCGAGGTCGATGTCGGCGACACGCACGCGTCGAAGGTCGAGCTGTATCTGGGGAAGGTCGCGTGCAATCCCCAGGACAACGACGCCGGCATCGACTGCACGAGCATCGCGCCGCCGGACGGGACGGTCGCGCCGCCCGCCGGGACGGTCGCGCTCGGCGGCGACATCTGGTTTCGCGATAGCCCGCTGCCGTATACGGCCGACGTCGACGGCAGGACCGCCGCGTTTCGACTCCAGGCGGACGGCGCCACGAAGCTGCCGATCGTGGTCGCGGTCGGTTTCGGGATCACGCCGGCGGGGCTGCGACCGGTGGGCACGGCGGTGCTGCGCGACATCGAGATTCCGGCGAGCGGCGCGCGGCTGGTGACGACGACGCTGGCGGCGGCGGGCGCCGTGGTGGCGAAGCCGACCGATACGAGGGACCTGACCGAGGACCGCGTGATGGTGTGGACCAAGGCGGAGCCGGCGAGCTCGTGCGTGGTGGTGGAGCACTGGGAACACGGACAGGTCGCGCGCGACTTCGTGGTGCCCGAGATCGACCCCGATTGCGACGACGTGGCCGCGCCGGAGTGCAACCCGGCGGCGTACCGCGGCTCGAGCGCGGTGGGCGGAGCGCCGACCAAGCCGGATTGTGTCGCGGCGGACGAGCAGCGCTGTGTGCTCGGGGCGTTCGGATGCACCGACGTCCCGGTCGCGCCGAGCGACGTGTGCATCGCGCTGCAGCGTCCGATGGCGCCGACCTGCCTGCCCGCGCCGCTGTGCGGGTGCAGCGCGCTCGCGGGCGATTGCATCGCGAGCGCGATCGAGAACGATCCGAGCGCGATCGCGCACCTGGTGTGCGACGTGCCGACCAATGCGGCGCTCGGCGTGTGCGGCGGGCACGACAACGACCTCATCGATCTTTCGGACAAGTTCCCGACCGGGTGCGGGAGGCAGCCGCTGCTCTCGTCGCTGCAGCTGACCGGCGTGTCGCAGAGCCACAAGTTCGGCAATGCCGAATTCGAGCTGTCGGGGGCGAGCGACGCGTGCGTGTTCAAGATCAACTGGAAGGGCGGCGCGCTGCCGCTCGGCACGATGAGCGACAGCGGGTTTGTCGCGCTCGACCTCGCCGCGGGCGGGGTGCTGCTGCCGATCGTGCTCCGATTCCACCTCGACAGCTGCGTGATCGAGCCGTTCCACTGCGAGCTCGTCGACGTCCCGGACGACTCCGTCTGGGGCTGCGTTCCGTAGGGCGCTACGCGGCCTGCAGCGTATCGTAGGCGTGGAACAGCATCGAGAACGTCGCGCGGCCCTCGGTGAGGCTGCGCAGCCGCGTCGAGTACCCGAACATGTTGCGCAAGGGGACGAGCGCGGCGACCAGCCGCTTGGCGCCGCGCGAGCCGACGTCCTGGACCTGGCCGCGCCGCTGGTTGAGGTCGCCGATCACGGCGCCGAGGAACTCGTCGTCGACGGTGACCTCGACCGCCATGATCGGCTCGAGCCGCGACGGGCGGGCGGCCTGGGTTGCGCGCCGGAATGCCTCGGCCGCCGCCGCTCGCGTGCCGATCTCGGCGTTGGCGCCGTCGCGCAGCGCCAGGCCGGTCAGGGTGACCTCGACATCCTCGAGCGGGTAGCCATCGGGGCCGCTCGACGCGGCGTCCTTGAGGCCCTGCATCGCGGCCGCGACGACGGCATCGGGGAACAGCGCGCCCGCGGGCAGCTGGCGGCGGAAGTCCATGCCGCTGCCGCGCGCCCGGCCGCGCACCTTGCAGCTCGCCTCGCCGTAGATCGCTTGCTCCTTGAGGTCGCGCTCGAACACCGCGGTGCCCTCGCCCTCGCCGAGCACGGTCTCGCGGTACACGACCTGAGGCTTGCCGGCGCGCGCCTGCACGCCGTACTCGCGCTTCATGCGGTCGACGATGATCTCGAGGTGCAGCTCGCCCATGCCGCTGATCAGCGTCTGCCCGGTGTCGGTGTCTTCCTTGACGCGGAACGTGGGGTCCTCGTCGGTCATCTTCGCGAGCGCGAAGTCGAGCCGCTCCTTGGCGGCCGCGTTGTCGGCCTCGATCGCCTGCGAGATCACGGGCTCGTAGGTATCGATGCGCTCGAGCAGGATCGGCGCCTTGGGATCGCACACGGTGTCGCCGGTCGTCGCGTCCTTGAGGCCCGCGGCCGCGACGATCTCGCCGGCGATCGCCTTGTCGAGCCGCTCGCGCTTGTTGGCGTGGACCCGGAACAGCCGCGCGACCTTCTCCTTGCGGTTGGTGCGCACGTTCAAGATCTCGGCGCCGGCCTCGAGCGTGCCGGAGAAGATCCGCAGGAACACGACCTTGCGGCCCTCGTCCATCGCGATCTTGAACGCGAGCGCCGAGAACGGCTCGCTGTTCTTCGGCGCGCGCGTCAGCATCTCGGGAGGCTTGTCGGAGAACAGCGAGCGCGGATCGACGCCGGTCACCGGCGGCACGTCGGCGGGCGACGGCAGGTACGCGATCACCGCGTCGAGCAGCGGGTGGATGCCCTTGTTGCGCAGCGCCGTGCCGGCGAGCACCGGCACCATCTTGACCGTGATCGTCGCCTTGCGGATCGCGGCGTCGATCTCGGCGACCGGGATGTCCTGGCCCTCGAGGTACTTGACCGCGATCGCGTCGTCGAGGTCGGCGAGCGCCTGGATGAGGCTGTCGCGCGCGTCGGCCGCCACGGCGGCGAGGTCGCCCGGGATATCGACGACCTCCGGCGCGTCGGTGACGTCGCCGGTGAACATCATCGCCTTCATGCGGACCAGGTCGATCGCGCCGGTGAACGCATCTTCGCTGCCGATCGGCAGCTGGATCGGCACCGCGTTGGCGCCGAGCCGCTCGCGGATATCGGCGACCACCGCCGGGAACGACGCCCCGACGCGATCGAGCTTGTTGACGAACGCCAGCCGCGGCACCTTGAACTTGTCGGCCTGGTGCCACACGGTCTCGGACTGCGGCTGCACGCCGGCGACGCCGCAGAACACCACGACCGCGCCGTCGAGCACGCGCAGCGAGCGCTCGACCTCGATCGTGAAGTCGACGTGGCCGGGCGTGTCGATCAGGTGAATCTCGTGCTTCTTCCACTCGAACGTGGTCGCCGCGGCCGTGATCGTGATCCCGCGCTCGCGCTCCTGCGCCATCCAGTCCATCTCGGTCTCGCCGTCGTGGACCTCGCCGACCTTGTGGATCTTCCCGGAGTGGAACAGGAACCGCTCCGACACCGTGGTCTTGCCGGCGTCGATGTGAGCCACCACACCCAGGTTGCGAACCAGATCGATCTTCGCCATGACTACCGCGGGCGGTATAGCGCAGATTGCGACCAGGACACCAACGGCGAGCCTGGGTTACGCTCGCCTCATGGCAGTGCGCCACCCTCGACCCCGCGGCGCGCGCGCGCTCGGGGTCGCCATCGTGGCCGCGACTGCCCTCCTCGCCGGCACACTGCCCGATCGGGTGAGCCGCGCCCAGCCCGTGACCGACCTCGCGCGCGCCAAGGAGCTCTACCAGCTCGCCGAGCGTGCGATGAAGGACGGCCGGTTCGACGACGCCGCGCGCGACTACGGCGCCTCCTACGAATTGAGCAAGGATCCGGCGCTGTTCTTCAAGATCGGGCGCGCCAACGAGGGTGCGGGCCGCTGCAGCGTCGCAGTCACGTACTACGCGCGCTACCTGCGCGACGGCAAGCCCACCGAGCAGTACGCCGCGACCACCCGCGAGCGCATCCGGGCCTGCGGCGGCGATGCGAGCGCCGGCGTCCCTCCAGGCCCCGACGGCAGCGCGGGCGCATCGGGGACCGGCAGCGCGGGCGGCGCGCGACCGGATGGCAGCGCGAGCGCATCGAGTGACCGGCGCCCTGGCGTAGCGGACACCGGAAGCGCGAGCGGCGCGCAACCTCGCCCAACGGCGGGCGACGGCAGCGGCGCAGCCGGCGGGGATCGCGGACCGGCGAACGGAGCGGGCTCCGACGCGGGCGCGACGACTGATGGAGGCGTGGGCAGCGGGTCCGGCGAGGCAGTGCCTCCGCCGCCGATCCTGGTGCCGACCAACAAGCACAAGGTCGCGTGGGTCCTGACCGGGAGCGCGATCGCGCTCACCGCGCTCGGCGGGATCCTGGCCGCCGCTGCGAGCTCGTCGGAGAACGACGTGCGCGACCTCTATGTGGGCTTCGCGGGCCAGCCCGCGACGTTCAACGCCGAGACCCAGAAGCACTACGACGACCTCGTCGACCAGGGCCACCGCTTCCAGCATCTCTCGTGGGCATCGTTCGGCCTCGCCGGGGCAGCGGCGGCCGGCGCGGCGATCCTGTTCGTGCTCGGCGGCCGCGAGGAGAGCGCGCCCCGCGGCCGGGTGACCCCGGTGGTCACGCCGAGCGGCGCCGGCGTCCCTCCAGGCACCGACGGCAGCGCGGGCGCATCGGGGACCGGCAGCGCGGGCGGCGCGCGACCGGATGGCAGCGCGAGCGCATCGAGTGACCGGCGCCCTGGCGTATCGGACACCGGAAGCGCGAGCGGCGCGCAACCTCGCCCAACGGCGGGCGACGGCAGCGGCGCAGCCGGCGGGGATCGCGGACCGGCGAACGGAGCGGGCTCCGACGCGGGCGCGACGACTGATGGAGGCGTGGGCAGCG
>DATIPJ010000653.1:0-8944 GCA_035472155.1 Kofleriaceae bacterium | reverse complement strand
GACGCCGAGAAGGCGAGCGCGCTCGCGCGGGCCAGCCGCGCGGAGGCCGAGGCGGCCAAGGCCGCGGTGGCGCAGAACCAGGCCGACGTGGTCGCCGCGAAGCGCCTGGCCGATGCCGCCGAGCGCGAGGCCGCGCAGAAGCGCGCCGAGGCGAGCGCTGCGCAGGCCGAGGCCGCGAAGATGAAGGACGACAGCGTGCGCGCCAAGGCCGACGCCAGCCGCGCGCGCAGCGAGGCGGATGCCGCCAGGGCCGAAGCCGTGCGGCTGCGCAGCGAGGCCGACACCGCGCGCGCCGATGCCGAGGCTGCCAAGACCCAGGCCGCCGCCGACAAGAAGCAGGCCGAGGCCGCGCGCGGCGACGCCGAGCGCATAATGAACGATGCCCGCCAGCAGGTCGCTGCCCTCGACAAGAAGGCGCAGGCCGCCCAGGCGCTCGAGGACAAGGCGCGCGCGACGAGCGCCGCGGCGCAGGCCCGCGAGGAAGCCGCCCGCGCCCTGGCCGCACAGGCCAACGACGAGCGCACGCGCGCCGAGACCGCCGCCAAGCAGGCCGCGGCCGCCCGCGATCGCGCGCTGCACCAGGCCGGCGCCGATCGCGACAAGGTGACCGCGGATGCGCGCGCGGCGGAGGCGCAGCTGGCCACGGCGCGCAAGGCCACCGATGACGCCGAGCGCCATCGCGGCGAGGCCGAAGCGGCTGCGCAGGCCGCGCGTCGCGATCTCGACGCCAGCCGGACCGCGCTGGCCACCGTCGAGCAGCAGCGCACCGCCGCGGAGCAGGCGGCCAGCCAGGCCGCGCAGCGCAAGACCGATGCCGAGCAACAGCGCCTCGTCGCCGAGCAGCAGCGCGCGGCCGCAGAATCGGCCGCCAAGGTCGCACGGGCCGCGGCCGACGCCGCCGAGCACCAG
This sequence comes from Kofleriaceae bacterium, assembly GCA_035472155.1. GTDB lineage: Bacteria > Myxococcota_A > Polyangia > Haliangiales > Haliangiaceae > JABFXX01. The sequence goes on along the minus strand of DATIPJ010000653.1, from coordinate 8,035 downwards.
CGCAGCGTCGCCGAGAAGTCGGCGCAGGCCGCGCTCGGCGCCAAGCGAGACGCCGAGGCCGGCCTGGCCGAGCTGTCCGCCCGCCGGACAGCCGCCGAGCGCGCCGCGAGCGAGCTCGAGACCCGCAGCAAGGCCGAGGCCAAGGCGCAGGCCGAGGTCGCCGCCGCCCGCGCGCGCAAGGCCGGCGACGACGAGCTCGCGCGCGCCCGCTCCGAGGCCGGCCGGCTCGCCGACGAGCGCAAGCGCGCCGAGTCCGAGCTCGCCGATCGCCGCAAGGCGGTCGCCGCCCAGCAGGCCGAATCCGAGCGGCTCCGGCTCGCCGCGGCCCAGGCGCGCGACGCCGCCGACCGCGAGGAGGCTCGCCGCGCGAAGCTCGCACAGCTGCGCACTTCCGAGGAGCACGAGCTGGCGCGGCTGACCGCCCAGCGCAGCGCCACCCAGCGCACCCCGGTGCAAACCGCGATGGCGCCGAGCACCCCCATCACCGTCACCCCGGTCGCGATGCAGCTCACCGGCATGGCCGCGGCGCGCAGCGCCACCGCCCCGGCCACCCCGCTCCAGGCCGGCCCCGCCGCAGCACCCGGCGCATCGGGCGTTCCGCCCGCGACCAAGGCCGCGCCCGCACCGGCCCCACCGACCCCCGCCCCAAAGCCCGCATCCGCCAAGCCGGCCGCCCAGGGCTCCGGCCAGACGGCCGGACCCCTGGGATCGATGACACGGGGGGGCCCGCCCGCCGAGGTCCGCGACATCGCGTTCACCGGCGACGACGTCACCGGCCACGTCCGCATCGCGCTCGACGGCGAGGCGACCGTCACCGTCGGCGACGTCAGCTCGACCGCCGCCGAGCTGATCATCGATCACGCGCAGCTGCCCCAGAAGCTCGAGCGCAAGCTCGACGTCAGCCGGTTCCGCGGCCCGGTGCGCGCGATCTCGTCGTTCCGCGATCGCAAGAACCCCGACCGCGTGCGCCTGATCGCCGAGCTATCGTCGCCCGCGACCCCGAGCTTCGACCGCGCGTCTGGCAGCGTGCAGTGGAACTTCGTCGGCGCCGACATCGCCAAGCGCCCGGTCACGACGCGCCCGGCGCAGGGCATGGCGGGGACCACGCCCGTGATCGGCGGCTTCGGCGCCGCGTCGACCCCCGTCGCGCAGCAGTCGGTCTCGCAGCTGCCGCCGCAGGGCAACCGTCGCCGCGTCTACCACGGCCAGCCGATCGAGCTTCACGTCAAGGACGCCCCGATCCACGACCTGCTGCGACTGATCGCCGACACCGGCAAGATCAGCATCGTCGTCCCCGACACGATCACCGCCAACGTCACCGTCGACCTCAAGCGCGTGCCCTGGGACCAGGCGCTCGAGGTGATCCTGTCGTCGCACCAGCTGTGGTACCGCCGCGAGGGCAACCTCTACCGCATCGCGCCGCGCAAGGAGCTCGACGCCGAGGACGAAGCCGAGGCCGCGCGCCGCGAGGCCGCGCTCAAGTCCGAGGCGCCGCGCTCGCAGCTCGTGCCGCTCAACTACGCCTCGGCCGCCGACCTGTCGAGGAAGCTCGAGCCCATGCTCTCGCCGCACGGCAAGATCGCGATCGACGAGCGCACCAACCAGCTGATCGTCACCGACGTTGCCGGCAACCGCGAGCAGATCGCGCGGCTCGCGGTCTCGCTCGACACCCAGACCCCGCAGATCTCGATCGAGGCCCGCATCGTCGAGGCGCGCTCGACCTTCCTGCGCCAGATCGGCATCCAGTGGGGCGGCCGCGCGCTGTCCGGCGCGACCAGCGGCAACGCGACCGGGCTCGTGTTCCCGTCGTCGGTCTCCGTCATCGGCGGCAACGAGGATGCCGCGACCAACCGCACCGGCCTCGCCGCCCCGTCGGACTTCGCCGTCAACCTGCCGGCGGCCACCGGCACCGGCGAAGGCGGCGCGCTCGGCATCGCGCTCGGCTCGGTCGGCGGCAACCTCAACATCAACCTCCGGCTGTCGGCCCTCGAGGACTCCGGCACGGTGCGCATCATCTCGGCGCCCAAGGTCACCGTGCTCAACAACCGCCAGGCCAGCATCGCGTCCGGTGTGTCGATCCCGATCTCGACGATCTCGGCCACCGGCACCCAGACCCAGTTCGTGCAAGCCGACCTGAAGCTCTCGGTGACGCCGACGGTGTCGCAGAACGACTGCTCGATCTCGATGCTCCTCAACGTCACCAAGAACGAGCCCGACTTCGTCAACGTCGGCGCGCGCGGCGATCCGACGATCCTGCGCAAGGAGGCCTCCACGTCGATGCTGGTCGCCGACGGCGAGACCACCGTGCTGGGCGGCATCTACACCCGCAACGCCGGCGTCGCCTACAAGAAGATCCCGCTGCTCGGCGACCTGCCGCTGCTCGGCTGGCTGTTCAAGAACCGTCGCGAGAACGACGATCGCACCGAGATCCTGGTGTTCATCACGCCCAAGATCACCAACCGCGCCCGGCTGTCCTGCAAGTAGCACGGCCACGTGCCCAACCGCGCCGCGGTACGGCATAGTGCCTGCCGTGGCGCCGCTGTTTCTGATCGGCTTCATGGCTGCCGGCAAGACGTCGGTCGGCCGCGCGGTCGCCGCCGCGAGCGCCCGGCGGTTCGTCGACCTCGACGACGTGATCGCGCTCGGGGGCATCCCGGTCGCCAACCTGGTCGCGCGCGACGAGCCCGAGTTCCGCCGGCGCGAGGCCGCCGCGCTCGCCAGCGTGATCGCCTCGGCCGATGACAGCCCGGTGATCGCGACCGGCGGCGGCGCCGCCGGGTTCGGCGACAACCTGGCGCGCATGCGCGCCGCCGGCCTGGTCATCGCGCTCGGGGTCGACGTCGACGAGTCCGAGCGCCGCGCGGCCGCCGAGCTCAAGGCGCGCGGCGCCGCCCGCCCGCTGCTCGCGTCGGCCCGCATCCTTGCGGCCGCGCGCGCGCCGGTGTATCGCCGCGCCCACGCCGTCATCGACACCACCGCCCGCTCGGTCCCCGACGTCGCCGACGCCGTGCGCGCCGTCGAGCGCGCCTGGCGCACGTCGCCGCACCGCGACGCCACCGTGCTCGCGCTCGGCGAGCGCAGCTATCCGATCTGCGTCACCGAGCACCTCGAGCCCGCCGCGATCCTCGGCGCGCTCGGCACGCCCACGCGGCTCGCGATCGTCACAGACACCAACGTCGCGCGTCACTGGCTCGCACCGCTGACCGCCGCCTGGCGCGACCCCGTCGAGACCATCGCGATCGAGCCCGGCGAGGCCAGCAAGTCGTTCGCGACCTACGAGCGGCTGTGCAACCAGCTGATCGCCGCCGGCCTCGACCGCGGCTCGGCGATCATCGCCCTCGGCGGCGGCGTCGTCGGCGACCTCGCCGGCTTCGTCGCGGCCACGCTGTTCCGCGGCATCCCGGTCGTGCAGGTCCCGACGACGATCGTCGCGATGACCGACTCGGCGATCGGCGGCAAGACCGCGGTCGACCTGCCCGCGGGCAAGAACCTCGTCGGCGCGTTCTGGCAGCCCAGCCTGGTCGCGTGCCCGCTCGAGGCCCTCATCACGCTGCCCGAGCGCGAGCGCCGCGCCGGCTTCGGCGAGCTGTGGAAGTACGCGCTGCTCGATGGCCCCGAGCTGTGGACCAGCGTGGTCACCTGCGCCGGCTGGGCCGCCGGCCCCGCGGCCACCCCCCCGCCGCCCGAGCTGCGCACCGTGGTCGATCGCTCGGTCGCCTACAAGGCGGCGATCGTCGGCCGCGACGAGCGCGAGCGCTCGGGCCACCGCGCGCTGCTCAACCTCGGCCACACCGTCGGACACGCGATCGAGTCATCGACCGGCATGCTGCACGGCGAGGCCGTCGGGCTGGGTCTCGTCGCCGCGTGCCGCGTGTCGGCCCACGTCGCCGGCACCCGGCGCGATCTCGAGCACGAGGTCGTCGCCGCGCTGCGCGCGAGCGGCCTGCCGGGCGACCTCGATCCGTATCTTACCGAGGACGTCCTCACGCGCCTGCAGGTCGACAAGAAGCGCCTCGGTAAAAAGTTGCGCTTCATCGCCATCCGCGAGGTGGGCCTGTGTGAGGTGGTCGAGATCGACGTCGCCGAGTTGCGAAGAATTTTGCGCCCGGATCTGTCGGCTTGATACGATTTCCCGTGGAGGAAACCATGCAACGCCGAAACGTCGCTCCCATGGGGCTCGCTCTCGTCGCGCTGGTCGGCGGCTGTGTGGCCGATAGCGGAGATGGCGGCATTCTCGTGCTCAGGAATGTCGTCGCCGACTCGATGTGCTCGACGCTGGGCAATGCGACGGAGGCCACGCGCGCGCACGGCAGCCTCGATCTGCTGATCGGCGGCGGCTATCTGTTCATCGCGCAGATGAAGAGCCGGATCACCGCCCTCACCGGTCAGGAAGACCAGCGCACGATCGTCACCTCGGGTGCGAACGTCGACGTGAGCTTCCCGTCCAGCACGCTGTTCTCCGACGCCGAGCTCGCCGATCTCAAGGCGTCCGCCCTCACGCACTTCAAGTCACCGTTCTCGCAGGCGATCTTTCCCAACGGCGGCCTCAGCGATGGCTTCTTCACCCTCATCCCCGGCGAGCTCGCGCGCCGCATCTCCATGAAGGCGGGCGAGCGCTTCGGGTTCACGATCGAGGCCGTGGCGACGTTCACGATCGAAGGCGACATGTCGGGTGAGCGCGTGTCCAGCCAGCCTTTCTCGTATGCGGTCACGATCGGCAACGGGATCTCGATCAACATCGTCGGCAGCTGCCCGCGCTCGAGCGGCTCGATGCTGAGCACTGGCTACTCGTGCAACCCTGCGCAGGACGGCGTGGTCGATTGCTGCGCCTCGGTCAACCCGGACGGAAGCATCGTGGCCGGCTCGCTGCGTTGCCCGGCGACCGTCTCGGGCGGGTGATTCGCCGTGAATCGCCGGCGCGCGCGCTGGCCCCCTCGATGCAGCTCTAGTACCGTCCTCACAGGTGGAACTTGTTCGCTGAAACGCTCAAGAAGGTCGTCGACAACGTCGACGGTGGGATCGCTGCCGTGATCATGGGCCTCGACGGGATCTCCGTCGATACGTACATCAAGCTCCCGGATCGGGTCGACGTGAACACCGTCGCGATGGAGTTCTCGTTCATCCTGAGCCAGGTCCGCAAGGCCGGCGAGAGCCTCGCGGTCGGCAACCTCGAGGAGCTCTCGGTGAAGGCGCAGCGGCTGCTCCTGGTGTGTCGGATGCTGTCGCAGCAGTACTTCGTCGCGATCGTGATGGCGCCCGAGGGCAACTTCGGCAAGGCGCGCTATCTGGCGCGGCTCGCTCAGCCGGCGCTCGTCGCAGCGCTGTGAGCGCGAGCGCGCGCAAATCGACCCCCGCCTCCGGCACGCGCGAGGCCGACGACGGCCGGATCCATGTGCAAGTCCTGCACGGGCCGAACCTCAACCTGCTCGGCACCCGCGATCCCGAGGTCTACGGCACGACGACGCTCGCCGAGATCGACGCCGAGCTCGCCCGCCGCGCCGCGGCGCGCAACGCGGTCGTGCGCAGCGCGCAGTCCAACCTCGAGGGCGAGCTCGTCGACCTCATCCAGCGCGCCCGGGGCTGGGCGCACGCGATCCTGATCAATCCCGGCGGCTACACCCACACCTCTGTTGCCATTCGCGACGCGCTCGATGCGGTCGCGTTGCCTGCGATCGAGGTTCACCTGTCGAATCTGCATGCGCGCGAACCGTTCCGCCACGGCTCGCTGACGGCGGCCAAGTGCGTCGGACAGATCTGCGGCTTCGGCGCACAAAGCTACTACCTGGGACTGGACGCAGCCCTGGCGCATGTGGAAGCTACGAATCGCGATGGCATCCCGCGGAAAAACCAAAGCCGAAGAGCCTGAAGCCCCGGATCCGCTCATCGCGATGGCTCGCGGCCTCGCCGAGATCGTGGCCGAGCACAACCTCTCCGAGCTGATCCTCGACACCAAGGAAGTCACCCTGACGGTGCGCCGCGGTGGCGTCGCCGCGCCGGTCCAGCAGCAGGTCGCTTACGCCCCGCCGCCGCCCGCGCTGCAAGCCGCCCCGCTACCGGCGGCTGCACCTGCGGCGCCCGCGCCCGCAGAAGACGACAAGGCGCATTACGTGACCTCGCCGTTCGTCGGTACGTTCTATCGCCGGCCCAATCCCGATTCGCCGAACTATGTGTCTGTTCATGACAAGGTCGATAAAGGCCAGGTGCTTTGCATCGTCGAGGCGATGAAGCTCATGAACGAGATCGAGGCCGACGCCGCGGGCACGATCACCGCGATCCTCGTCGAAGATGGCGCGCCGGTGGAGTACGGCCAGCGGCTATTCAAGATCGTGGCCTGATGCTGTGATCAACTGCCAATGTTCAAGAAAGTACTAATCGCGAACCGCGGCGAGATCGCATTGCGCGTGATCCGCGCATGCCGCGAGATGGGGCTCGAGTCGGTGGCCGTGCACTCGACGGCGGATACCGACGCGCTCCACGTCAAGTTCGCCGATCAGGCGGTCTGCATCGGGCCGCCGCCGTCGTCGAAGAGCTACCTCAACGTGCCGATGATCATCTCGGCCGCCGAGGTCACCGGCGCCGACGCGGTCCACCCCGGCTACGGCTTTCTGTCGGAGAACTCCGACTTTGCCGAGGTGTGCCGCAAGTGCGGGCTCACGTGGATCGGCCCGCCGGTCGACGCGATGCGCCTCATGGGCGATAAGATCCGCGCGCGCGCAGCGATGTCGGCCGCGGGCGTACCGACGCTGCCGGGCTCGTCGGGCTTGCACGACGAGATGCAGCTGCTCGAGGCCGCCGAGCGCATCGGCTTCCCGGTGATCCTCAAGGCGACCGCGGGTGGCGGTGGCCGCGGCATGAAGATCGTCTGGGAGAAGGAGAAGCTGATCGACGCGTGGGCCGCGGGTCGCACCGAGGCGCAGGCCGCGTTCGGCAACGCCGAGATGTACATGGAGCGCTACTGCAGAGCGCCCCGCCATATCGAGATCCAGGTCGTGGCCGACAAGCATGGCCACTACACGCACCTCGGCGAGCGCGAGTGCTCGATCCAGCGTCGCCACCAGAAGGTGATCGAGGAATCACCGTCGGCAGCCTTGCCCGAAGAGACGCGTGCGAAGCTCACGGAAGCATCGGTGCGCGCGATCGAAGCGATCCACTACAACAACGTCGGGACGATGGTATACCTCCTCGACTCCGACGGCCAGTTCTATTTCATGGAGATGAATACGCGTCTGCAGGTCGAGCACCCGGTGACCGAGCTGGTCACCGGCGTCGATCTGGTGCGCGAGCAGATCCGGATCGCCGCGGGTGAGCCGCTGTCGTTCACCGACGAGAAACGTGCGCGGGGTCACGCCATCGAGATGCGGGTCAACGCCGAGGACCCGACGACCTTTGCACCGTGGCCGGGGAAGATTACCGCACTCCACATGCCGGGCGGCCTCGGTGTGCGTGTAGATACGCACGTGTACGCCGGATACGTTGTTCCGCCTAATTATGACTCGCTACTCGCGAAGGTGATCGTCCACGATGTCGATCGAATGGCGGCGCTGCGACGAGCCCGTCGCTGCCTCGACGAGATGGTGATCGAAGGGATTCGAACCAACATCCCGTTCTTGCGGCGGATCATCAACCACCCCGAGTTCATTCGCGGCGAGTTCGACACCGGCTTCGTCGGGCGCTTGCTCGCTGATCGACCGTCTGCCGGCTGACCACTTCCTCGCATGTCATCGGGCAGGGGTCTGCCGCGTTTCGTACCAGTGATCAGATGTGAGAAACCTCCTCGGGTAACGCACGGGATTCGCTCGTGGATTTCCTTGACCCTTCGTCAGGTTACGCCGTACCCTTTGATAGATGCGCGGGGCATACTGCCGTCAACCGATGGCCCGCGTGCGAGCACGTTGGTGTGATTCAACGCACCCGGGAAGGGTCGTAAAGAAGCGTGGCCTTTAACAAAGAAAAGGTCATGGATGCGGCGCGGAAGTTTGTCGATAAGGGCCAGATCGACAAGGCGGTGAAGGAGTACCTGCGGATCGTTCACGAG
>DATIPJ010000652.1:0-3125 GCA_035472155.1 Kofleriaceae bacterium | reverse complement strand
CCTGCTGTGACGCCTACGCCACCGCGACCAAGCAAGACACCCTCACCGTCACCCTCGGCCTCAAGTCGGCCTTCATCCCCTCGGAGTATGAGGACGAGCCCGGCACCTTCGTCATCAAGATCGACCCGGCCGCCCCCCAGTCCCCGAGCAGCCCCGAAGCCGCCGCCGACACCTGCGTCCGGCAGGTCCTCGAGCCCGCCATCAAGTCGCTCAAGCTCACCGACGCCTTCACCACCAAGCTCGCCGTCACGATCAAGTAGAACCCGCAAGCCATCGCTGGCCGCCTTAGGGGACGAGGGTGGGCGGAGGTTGGGCCGTGGCGCCGGGCGTGGTAGTCAGGGGCGTGCCCGAGAGCGCCCAATCGCATGACCCGCCGCGCGCAGAGACGCAGGGGCCGCCGCGCGCGGACCTGCGAGCGATGATGCTCGACGAGGCGCACGCGTTTGCGGTGGCGCAGGGCTGGCCGCGGTTTCGCGGCGAGCAGATCTGGCGGTGGGTCCACGACAAGGGCGCGCGCAGCTTCGACGACATGACGAACCTCGGGCGCGAGACGCGCGCGCGGCTTGCAGAGACCGCGGTGATCGGCGGGCTCGAGATCGCGGAAGTCCAGACGTCGCGCGACGGGACGCGCAAGCTGCGGCTGGTGACCCGCGATGGGCAGTCGATCGAGAGCGTGATCATCCCCGACGGGGAGAAGACCACGCAGTGCATCTCGTCGCAGGTCGGATGCGCGGTCGACTGCCAGTTCTGCGCGACGGCCAAGCTCGGGCTGCTTCGCAACCTCGACGCGGGTGAGATCGTCGACCAGGTCTACCTGGCGCGCCGGCTGCTTGCGGAGGTCGAGCCCGGGCGGCGGATCTCGAACCTGGTGTACATGGGGATGGGCGAGCCGCTGCACAACTACGACAGCCTCGTGCGCTCGCTGCGCATCCTCACCGACGACAAGGGCGTGGGGCTATCGCAGCGCCGGATCACGGTGTCGACGTCGGGGCTGGTGCCCAAGCTCGAGCGCCTCGGCGGCGAGGACATCCGGCCCAACCTCGCGGTGTCGCTCAATGCGCCCAACGACGCGGTCCGCGACGAGATCATGCCGATCAACCGCAAGTGGAACATCGCGAAGCTGCTCGCCGCGCTGCGCGCGTACCCGCTCGAGCAACGCCGCCGGATCACGTTCGAGTACGTGTTGCTCGCCGGTGTGAACGACTCGCTCGCTGATGCGGCCCAGCTCGCCAAGCTGTTGCGCGGCATCAAGTGCAAGGTCAACGTGATCCCGTTCAACCCGCACCCCGAAGCGCCGTATCAGCGGCCATCGCCCGCCGCCGTCGAGGCGTTCCAGAACGAGTGCCGCCGCCTCGGGCTGCCGACGTATCTGCGGACGCCGCGCGGCGACGACATCGACGCGGCCTGCGGCCAGCTCGCCAATCGCTCGGCCGGCGCGCCGATCGTCCCGCTGCGCGTGCGCAAGGGCGGGGCCGCGCGCCCGTTGCCGATGGTGGAGTGAGGGGCGGCGCACGGACGCTCGCCGACGAACCTTCCCTGCAATCACAGGGAATCGATCACCGCGCACATCGCGTGATCGAAGGATCACGGAATGGGCATTGCCGATCGCACGCTGTGCAACAGGCAAAGATCGCCGGAAATCCGCCGGTATGCGTCGACACCGGCGGCATCGCGCCTCGCCGCGCGACCGCAACGCTGTTTTACGGACGGCGGCGGCATCCAAACGATGGGCTGAGCCGTATGAATATCCGTGGGAGGCTTGCGCGTTCCATCTACGGTCACCACCGTGGTACGCAGCCCGCGTCGAATCACGGCTTCCTGGGTCGGCGTTCCCGATCCAGCGCCGCCCCGGAGTACGCTGGACGAGGTGTCCGAACCCGGTCCTCCAGCGACGCCGCGCCCGCCGGGCCGCGTGCTCCTGCGCGCCGCAGGTGCGCTCACGCAGCTGAGCTGCGGCGCGTGTCTGCTGATCGGAACGATCGCGATCGTGCTCGTGCAGCAGACCAAGGTCGGGGGCGTGCTCGCGGTGGCGCTGTGGCTCATCACCGCGATGGCCGGCCTGGTGTTCGGCGGGCTGATCTACCGCGGCGGTCTGGTCAGCATGTTGATCGCGGCGGTGATCGACGCCGGCTTCGGCATCGTCCTGATCGCGCTCGACGACGAGACGCTGCGCTCGCTGCTGCGGATCCTGCCGCCGTCCGACATCGCGGCGATCGGCACCGGGCTCGGCGCCGCTGGCTTCGTGATGCTCGGCGGCGGCCTCGTCTGCCTGGGCGCATTGCCGCAGGCCATGCGCTATGCGGAGTGGTTCCGCAGCGCCGCGGCGACCCGGAACGCGATGTCGACTGCGCGCGGCTTCCCGCCGCCGCCCGTGCCTGCGCGAACCGCGGCGTATATCATTCCGTCGGAGGAGCGCCCGCAGTCGCGCCGCCGGCTCTACATGGTGCTCGGCGGCCTGGCGATCGGCGTCGGTGCAGGCGTGGGCGTTCTCGTGTCGGCGCGGCAGGCGGCGTCAACCCCGGTGCCCGAGCGGCCCGGCGCAGCGCTCGCGGCGCCCGTCGCCGCACCGGCCGCTGCCTCGCCGCCGCCGAGCCCGGGGCCCGCCGCGCCCGCTGCGCCTGCTGCGCCCGCGCCGCCCACGCGCGATGAGGATCCGGTCTCTACGCCCGGCGCCGGCTCGGCGGCCGTCGCCACCGCCCCGAGCGCGCCCGATGCGTCGCGTCCCGACGCGCCCACCGAGAGCGTCGACCACATGCTGGCCGCGCAGCGCGCAGCGATCGCCAGCGCCGACCCGAGCGCGCTCGCCCGCCTGGTCAGCACGAAGGCGTTCGCGTTCGGCCTCGACGCCGACGAGGTCGCCGAGGGCCGCGACGCGATCGCCGCCCAGCTGACGCGCGATCTGGGCGAGTCGCCGACCGGCAACTTCATCGTCGAGTCGCGCGCGCTGACCATCGGCCAGGAGCGCGGCCACGCCTGGATCGCCGAGGACCTCGACATCACCGCCCCCGGCCACGAGCGGCGCCGCCTCGCGATCACAGAGCTCGTCGCCGCGATCGACGGCCAGTGGCTGATCGTCGCGCTGCACTGGGCGACTCCGGTCGACGACACGACCGCCGAGCGCCTCG
>DATIPJ010000651.1:0-5990 GCA_035472155.1 Kofleriaceae bacterium | reverse complement strand
GGACGGGGTGCGCGGCGTGCAGCTGCCCGAGGGCGTGCTGGTCTGCAACTTCCCGCTTCCGGAGCGCGGCAAGGGCGAGCGCAACGGCGCGCGGCCCGAGAACGCCGGTCTCATGGAGCACGAGGACGTCGTGACCATGTTCCACGAGTTCGGCCACCTCATGCACCACGTGCTCGGCGGCCACCAGAAGTGGATCTCGCAGAGCGGCGTCGCGACCGAGTGGGACTTCGTCGAGGCGCCATCGCAGATGTTCGAGGAGTGGGCGTGGAGCTACGACACGCTCGCGCGCTTCGCGCGCCACCACGAGACGGGCGAGGTGATCCCCAAGGAGCTGGTCGAGAAGATGCGGCGCGCCGACAAGTTCGGCCTCGGCACCGCGACGGTGCAGCAGATCTTCTACGCCGCGATCTCGCTCGGCTTCCACCGCGCCGATCCGAAGGCGCTCGATCAGCTCGCCGAGGTGCAGCGGCTGCAGAAGCGCTACACGCCCTTCGCGTACGTGCCGGGCACGCGGTTTCACACCTCGTTCGGCCACCTCGTCGGCTACTCGGCGATGTACTACACGTACCAGTGGTCGCTGGTGATCGCGAAAGATCTATTGACGCCGTTCGAGTCGAGCGGGCTCATGGCGACCGACGTGACCTTCGCGTATCGCGACAAGGTGCTCGTGCCGGGCGGCAGCCGCGACGCCGCCGATCTCGTGCACAGCTTCCTCGGCCGCGATTACGACTTCCGCGCGTACGAGCGATTCCTCGTCGAGTGATCCGCGCGAACGGGGCAGCCCTCGTCGAGCAGCGTTCGACGAGTCGTTCGTGTGACAGCGGCACTGCATGATTGCTGCTGGCTGCGGATTACCGCTGCGTGTGAATCCGCATGCGACGTGGGCGCGCAGGGTGGCGCGAGACTCGCTGCGCGTGGGGCGAAACGTCCATTCGCGTCGTCGGTGAGCGTGAAGGATGGCTCATCGTCTGCGATCCCCGTCGGATTGTCGTTACGACGTGAACATTGTCAGCGAACACGTACGACCTCGTGCTCGGCTCACGCAAATCGCACACGACTCTCGACGATGCATTCCTTTCCTTCAGCGATCCGACGCACTACAACCGATGGACAACTCACTTCCAAAACTCCGGAGCTATTCGATGAAGAAGATCTCGATCGCGTTCCTGGCCGCCCTGTCGCTCGCGTCGTTCGGCTGCAAGAAGAAAGGCGGCGGCGCTGAGGCCGTCGCGAAGATGACCGAGTTCAAGGACCGCATGTGCGCGTGCAAGGACAAGGCGTGCGTCGACAAGGTCAACGACGACATGACCAAGTGGACTCAGGAGCAGGCCAAGGGCGGCGACAAGGAAGCCAAGGCCAACGAGGAGGACACCAAGAAGATGATGCAGGTGTCCGAGGATATGAGTAAGTGCATGCAGAAGATCATCACCGACGCGGCTGCGGCGGGCGGTGGTGCGGCCGGCGGCGCCGCGGCAGCTCCGGCGGGTGGCTCCGACACCGGCGCAGCAGGCGGCGCGGCAGCTCCGGCCGGCGGCTCTGACACCGGCGCGGCCGGCGGCTCGGCGCCTGCTCCGGCGGCGGGCGACACGGCCGGATCGGGATCGGCGAAGTAGTCTCGACGAGCTTCGAGTCTCATCGAGCTCGCGCCGCAACGCGCGGGCTCTTTTTGTTTCAACCGACGGAGAGGTTTCCGATGAAGAAAATCATTTTGATTGCGCTGCTCGTCGCAGCGGGATGCAGCAAGAAGGGCGCCTCGGGGGGCTCGGGCGGGGAATGCGAGGCCGCGATGGCCAAGGGCACCGATAGCCTCATGACCACGGTCAAGACCCGCGCGAACCCGCAGATGATGGAGAGCGTGACCGAGATGGTCGGCAAGATGAAGAGCACGCTCACCACGCGCTGTACCGAGGACAAGTGGTCGCCCGAGTCGATCGACTGCTTCAGCAAGATCACCAGCCAGGCGGAGCTGCGCGCCTGCGAGCAGAAGCTGACCGAGGAGCAGCGCAACAAGCTGCGCGGCGAGATGCGAGCGCTGATGGGCTCGATGCGCCCGGGCGCGGGCCATCCGCCCACGCTCGGCGGCTCGGCCGCTCCGCCTGCGCCGGGAACGCCGCCCGCCGGTGAACCGCCTCCGGCCGCTGCGCCACCGGCGACCGGCGGTACGGCTGCGCCGGCCGCGCCCGCCACGCCACCCGCTGCGGGCAGCGGCTCGAGCGCGAGCGGCTGGTAGTCAGCGCTGGGTCAGATCGCGCGTGATGTTCTTCTGGTGCGCTTCGAGCGTGCCGCCGCCGATCTCGATCAGCTTGGTGTCGCGCAGGAACTGCTCGACGCGGAACTCGGTGCAGTAGCCGTAGCCGCCGAGGACCTGGACCGCGGCGTCGGCGACCTCCTTGGCGGCGGTCGCGGCGAACAGCTTGGCGGCGTCGGTGCCCAGGCGGCTGCGCGCGTGCGGACCGACGGTGGCGGCGACGTTGTAGATCAGCGCGCGCATCGCCTCGACCTTGGCGTAGCTCTCGCCGATGTAGCGCTGGACCTGGCCGTGCTCCGCGAGGGGCTTGCCGAAGCTGCGGCGCTCGGTCGAGTAGCTGATCATCGCGTCGAGGCAGCGCCGCGCCATGCCCAGGCTCATCGCGGCCAGCCCGAGACGCTCGATCTCGAGGTTGCGCATCATGTTGGTGACGCCGCCGCCCTCGCGGCCGAGCAGGTTCTCGGCGGGGACGCGGCAATCCTCGAAGATCAGCTCGCTCATCGTCGACGCGCGCATGCCGAGCTTGGGGATCTTGGGCCCGGTGGAGAAGCCGGGGAAGCTGCGCTCGATCACGAACGTGGTGATCCGATCGGCGAGCTTGGCGTAGACCAGGAACACGCCGCCCTCGGGGCCGTTGGTGATGAACGTTTTGCGGCCGTTGATGACGTAGTCGTCACCATCCTTGTGCGCGGTGGTCTGCATGCCGAGCACGTCGGTGCCGACCGCCGGCTCGGTCATCCCCATCGCACCGACGACGGTGCCCGCGAGCACGTCGGGCAAGTAGCGCTTGCGCTGCGCCGCATTCGCCGCCCAGTAGAAGTTATTGACGAACAATAGCGAGTGCGCGAGGTAGCCGAGCGTGAAGCCCGGATCGCTATAGGCGAGCTCGTCGTGCACGATCACCGACGCGGTGGCGTCCATGCCCGCGCCGCCGTCGGCCTCGGGAATCGTCACGCCGAGCAGGCCGAGCTGGCCGACCTCCGCGAGCAGAGCGACATTGAACTTGCCGGACTGGTCGTGGTCCATCGCCTGCGGCTCGACACGGCCCTGTACAAACTGCCGCACAGTCTGGCGCAGCAGGTCGTGCTCGTCGGTAAAGCTGGGTGGAACCACGAGACCAACCATGACTGAGATTACCCTATGCTCGATTGCTAGCCAAAACGCGCCGAGCGCACGTCATTCGCTGCAAATCGACCGCGCTATCGCGCGCCCGAAGTGACAGAGGTACCATTCCGCCGTGGCTGGAACCGACCGACCGCACCAGCGAGCGACAATCCGACCGGTCGGAATCTCGCGCTGGTTGCGCGATGCGCCGGCAGTGCTCGTCGCAAATCCAACTGCACACAGCGGAAAGGCCGCCGACTGGATCCGCGCGGCGCGCGCGCTGCTCGATGAAGCGAGGATTCCGCATCGCTTCGTGGCGACCGAGCCCGACGGGCGCACGATCGACCGCGTTCGCGCGGTGATCGACGACGACCGAATCCGCGTCGTCATCTACATGGGTGGCGATGGCACCTTTGCGGAGGTCGCCAAGGGGATCTTTGCGTCGGGCCACGCGCAAGACGTCGCGATGGGCATGCTGCCGACGGGAACCGCGAACGATCAGGGAAAGTCGTTCGGTCTGTCCGCCGGGCCCGGTGCGCTCGCTCAGAACGTCGCCGTGATCGCGGCCGGCGAGGTCATCGGCTGCGACGTCGGCCGCCTGGTGATCGAGCGCGGCATGAAGGAGATCCATCGCGATCTGTTCTTCGATTCGTTCTCGATCGGGCTGGGCGCCGCGAGCCTCGAGACCCGCAATCGCGATCGCGAGCGCGTCGGCCGCATTCCCGGGCTCGGTGCGCTGTACCGCGATCAGCTGGTGTACGCGGGCGCCGTGCTGCAGCGCTTTGTCGAGAGCTACGTGGTGGACATCAAGTTCGACATCGACGCGGTGATCGACGGCACCGTGGTCGCATTCGAGAACATGCTCGACGTCATCATCAAGAACACGAAGGTATTCGGAGGCGAATGGGTGTTCGATCCGCGGACCGAGTCCGATGACGGTCGGTTCGAGCTGGTCCCGGTCACCGGCCGCCGCGATCTCGGCACCAAGCTGATCGGCAGTCTCCGCCGCAGCCCGGTCGGCGTCGATGATCTGCAGAAGCTCGGGTTCATTCATGCGCCGCCGGTGTCGGGGGCGCGGTTCGACCTGACGGTGCGCGCGGCGAACCTGCCGGCGGCGCAGTGCGACGGCGAGGAGCTGCCGGCCGGCGAGCGCTACCGGATCGACGCCGTCCCGCGCGCGCTGCGGCTGATCGTGCCGCGCGATCACGTCGAGCCGGCGCTGTAGCCACGCGCTGTAGCCACGCGCTGTAACCAAAGGTGACCGACGCCGCCGCCCGGAGGGCTTGGCTCGTCGGGCCGGTTGCGCCAGAGGCAGCGCCGGGCCATCCTGCGCGAATCTACCTGGAGGCTGTGATGACCGACGTATTCATTTTCGATGCGCTGCGCACCCCGCGCGGGCGCGGCAAGGCCGGCAAGGGAGGCCTGTTCCAAGTTCATCCGCAGGAGCTACTCGCGCAGACGCTCAACCACATGGCGGAGCGCCGCAATCTCGACAAGAACCTCGTCGAGGACATGGCGATCGGCTGCGTCACGCAGGTCAAGGAGCAGGGCGCCTGCGTCGCGCGCAATGCGCTGATCGCCGCCGACTGGCCCGAGGACGTCACCGGCGTCACCGTGAACCGGTTCTGCGGCTCGGGGCTCGAGGCGATCAACATGATCGCCGGCAAGATCGGCGCGGGGTTCGTCGACGGCGGCATCGGCGGCGGCGTGGAGTCGATGTCGCGCGTGCCGATGGGCTCGGACGAAGCGATGATCGACGGGCTCAACATGAAGCTGCGCAAGCGGCTGTTCATGGTGCCGCAGGGCATCTCGGCGGACCTGATCGCCACCCGCGAGGGCTTCTCGCGCACCGAGATCGACCAGTTCGCGCTCGGCAGCCAGCAGAAGGCGGCGCGCGCGATCGAGGGCAAGCGGTTCGACAACGCGCTGTTCACGGTGAAGAACGACGACGACTCGCCCGCGCTCTCGCGCGATGAGCACCCGCGCGCCGACACCACGCTCGATTCGCTCGCGGCGCTCGCGCCGGCGTTCGAGAAGCTGGGCGCGATGCCGATGGGGCCCAACGGCGAGACGGTCGATCAGCTCGCGCTCAAGCGCTACCCGGACACCAAGAAGATCGAGCACGTCCACACCGCGGGCAACTCGTCGGGCATCGTCGACGGCGCGGCCATTGTCCTGCTCGGCTCGGGCGAGTGGGGCAAGAAGGCGGGGCAGAAGCCGCGCGCACGGATCCGCGCGATGGCGACCGCGGGCGCCGAGCCGCTGATCATGCTGACCGCGCCGGCGCCGGCCTCGGCCAAGGCGCTCAAGAAGGCCGGCATGACGGTCAAGGACATCGACCTGTGGGAGATCAACGAGGCGTTCGCGGTCGTCCCGCTGCAGACCGCCCGCGCGCTCGGCCTCGATCACGACCGGATCAACGTCAACGGCGGCGCGATCGCCCTGGGTCACCCGCTCGGCGCGACCGGCGCGATCCTGCTCGGCACCGCGCTCGACGAGCTCGAGCGCACGGGCAAGACCACCGCGCTGATCACGCTGTGCATCGGCGGCGGCATGGGCATCGCGACGATCATCGAGCGCGTGTAATCTCCGCGCCGTGAAGCGGCTCCTCGCGGCTACCGCGCTGATCCTCGGCGCG
>DATIPJ010000650.1:0-6513 GCA_035472155.1 Kofleriaceae bacterium | reverse complement strand
GTCGCGCCGGCGTCGCTGCCGATGTTGATCTGGGCGTTGATGCCATTCTGCTGGGCCGGCAGTTGCTGGAGGATGTCGCCGAGCGTGGCGTGGCCCGCGGCGTCGAGCAGCTCGCGGTCGATGATCGTGAGCGGCGCCGGCGTGGTCAGCGTGCGGCGCGCGATCGTCGATCCGGTGACGACGATGACCTCCTCGCTGAAGTCGTGCTCGGCGAGCTTGGCGAAGTCGGCCTCGCTGAGCTCGGGCGCCGCGGTGGCGTTGGGCGCGGGCGGCGGCTCGGGGGGCGGCGGCTGTGGGTCCGGGGTGGGCAACGCCGACGACTCGGGTGCCGGAGCGGGCGCGGCCGGCGGAGCGCTCGGCGGGTCGGCGGCGCTCCCATCGCCTTCGGCCAGCGCCGGTGCGACGTCGATCAGGATCAGACAAAGACCTAGCGCGAGCGAGCTCGTCCGAATCATTTTACCTACTTCACGATTCGCAAATGCGATTGTCCCGTATCCCACCCTCGAGAGAAGCACCCGAAGAGTAACGACGATGAAGATCTGCTGTCAGTATATAAATCTGCGACTGGCACTTTCGTACAGGGCGACAAGGCAGGCGATGTACGCCGAGGTGCTGGCGCGGATCGCCTCGCCGCATCGGGGAAACCCCGAACGCGCGCGGCGAGCGGCGGTCAGCGCGCGAGCTCGAGCTCGAGGCTGCGCGCGACCGCGATCAGCTGATCGGCGGTGTTGAGCGATGGCTCGGCGAGCACGCGATCGAGGAGCACGGCGAGCAGGCGGCCGACCAGGGGCCCGGGCTGCAGCTCGAGGGCGGCCAGCAGGTCGCTGCCGGTGACGGCGAGCTCGCCGATGGAGAGCGGATCGCGTCGCTCGAGGATCGCCGCCGCGCGATCGGCGAGGTCGAGGGCACCGTCGGCGCGCCACAGCGCGACCGCGGCGCCGGCGTGGGCGCGCCCGATATCGGCGAGCAGGCGCCGGATCACGGCGTCGGTCCAGTCGCGCGACAGGCCCGAGCCGGCGACACCGACCAGGACCGCCGCGGTCTGGGACTCGTCGTTGGAGAACTTGAGGCGGCGCAGCACGCTGTCGGTGCGGCGCTGCGAGGGCCGGCACAGCCGGCGCAGCATCGGATCGGGGTCTGCGAGGTCGACGAGCAGCGCACCCAGCCGTGCCGATGGCGGCGCGGCGTCGACCCGGGCGAGCCAGTGCGCGACCTCGGCGGCGCGATCGGTGCGGCGGGCCGCGGCCCATGCGTCGAAGCCGGGGCCGAGCTCCGGGACGATCAGCGCCCGGATGCCCGTGCGCTCGGCGATCGCGAGGGCGCGCGACGGCTCGCGGGTCGCGAGGATCTTGCGCAGCTCGTCGGCGATCCGCTCCTTGCTGACCTTGGCGAGCGAGGGCAGGGCCGGCCCGATCGCGCGCTCGGTGTCGGGATCGAGCGCGAACTCGAGCGCGGCGGCGAACCTGACCGCGCGCATCACGCGCAGGCCGTCCTCGGTGAACCGCGCGACCGCGTCCTCGTAGACGTTGCCGGTCGGCCCGACCGCGCGCAGCCGGCGCTCGGCGATGTCGGTCTGACCGTCGTACGGATCGATCAGCGTGCCCGACGCCGGGTCGTAGGCGATCGCGTTGACCCGCAGGTCGCGGCGCGCGAGGTCCTCGACGAGCGGCACGCCGAACGTGACGTGATCGGGCCGCCGCGCGTCGCTGTAGGCGCCCTCGCCGCGGAACGTGGTGACCTCGACGTGCGAGTCCTTGCCCTTGCCGGTGACCACGGTGACGGTGCCGTGCTGGATGCCGGTCGGCACGGTGTGCCGGAACAGCGCCATCACGTGCTCGGGCCGCGCGCTGCTCGCGACGTCCCAGTCGCCGGCCGGGCGACCGATGATCGCGTCGCGCACCGCGCCGCCGACGGCGACCGCCTGGTAGCCCGCGCGCGCGAGGGTCTCGCACACCGCGCGCACGTTGGCCGGGATCGCGGCGGCGAGCCGCCGAGCAGGATCGGAGTCGGAAGCGGCGTCGGACACAGGCTACTCGGTGGCGGTCATCGCGGCGCCGCGCAGCCGGTTGAAGATGTCGGCCGCGCGGTTGCGGAGCTTGGCAGCCTCCGCCGTGAGCCCGGCGTGGTCCTTCACGCCCGCGAGGCCCTGGTAGGCGCGTGCGAGCTCGACCTCGTGCTTGACCGCGGCGAGGATCTCGATCGCGCGCCGGAAATCGTCCTCGGCGACCGCGGTCTGGCCGAGCGCCGCGGCGACCTCGGCCTTGACGCGGTAGCCGCAGCCGATGTGGACGCGCAGGCCGAATTGCTCGCTGACCGCGACCGCTGCGCGCGACTCCGCATCGGCCGCCTGCAGATCGCCGAGCTGGAGCTGCACGTGCGCGAGCCGCTGGTGGGCGAGCGCGAGCGCGACCTTGTCGCCGAGGCCCGACGCGAGGATCTTGGCATCGGTCAGGTCCTTGACCGCCTCGGCGCCGCGACCCATCGCCGACTTGACCTCGCCCGCGCGCGACAGCACGTCGGCGAGCGCGGCCTTGTCGGCGATGTCGTGCGCCATCGTGCGCGCCTCGCCGAGCAGCTCGAGCGCGAGCTCGTGGTTGCCGTCCTCGGCGTGCACGCCGCCCAGGTCGCACAGCGACTGCACCACGCCGACGAGGTCGCTGATGTCGCGCCGCAGGTCGAGCGCCTCGCGGAACTGGTTGATCGCCGCCTTGAAGTTGCCGGTGTCATGGTGCACGCGGCCGATGTTGGCGAGCGAGAGCGCGATCGAGCGCCGGTCGCCGAGCGCGCGCCGGATCGTCAGCGCCTGGCGGTGGAAATCGAGCGCCTGGCCGAACGCGCCGCGCAGCCAGTTGACCCGCCCCATGTCGTCGAGCGTCGACGCGATGCCGCGGTCGTCGCGCGAGCTGTCGAACAGCTCGTGGGCGCGCCGCAGGTGCTCCATCGCGAGGTCGTACTTGCCGAACCGGCGATGGCCGCGCGCCAGCCGGCTGTACGCCGCGCCCGCCTTGGCGAGGTTGTCGTAGCGCCACGCGAGCTGCAGCATCTCGACGAAGTACGGGATCGCCTCCTCGGTGCGCCCGCTCTGCTCGAGCACGTCGCCGAGGTTGTGCAGCGCATCGAGCCGCGCCGGCGCATCGACCTCGCCGAGCATCGCGAGCCCCTTCTCGTAGAGCGCGCGCGCCTCGTCGGGCGCATAGCGAGCGCGCGCCCGGTCTCCGCCCTGCAGGTAGCAGCGCGCCGCGCGCAGTGCATCGCCGCCGCGCTCGTAGAGCACCGCGAGGTACTCGAGCTGCTCGTCGCTGCGCTGCACGGTCTTGGCCTCGAGCCACTGCGCGGCGAGCAGGTAGTAGCGCGCGCGCCGCCCGACCTCGGTCGACCGGATGATCAGCTCGCGCTCGAGGTTGTGCTTGAACACGACCTCGCGCTCGCCCGGGATGCTCGAGTCATCGACGTCGAGGCGCAGCAGGTAGTCGCGCTCCGCCAGCGAGGCCACCAGGTCGGACACCCGGCGCCGCACGTCCTCGCCCTCGCCCCACTCGAGCTCGAGCGGTCCGGGCCGTGCGAGCGGCGCCGCGGTCTCGAGCCGCGTCATCGCGATCACCGCCGACACCCAGAACACGTTGCCGAACACCGCCGCCTTCTCGAGCAGGTCGCGCTCGTCGTTCTCGAGCGCCGCGATCCGCGCCTCGATCGCCTCCTCGATCGAGATCTTCAGCTCGGTCGCCGCGGCCTTCGCCGGGTCGATCGTCCACACCGGCTGCCGCGTGTTGATCGTCCCGTTGTCGATGTAGAGCCGGACCAGCTGCTCGAGGAACGCCGGGTTGCCGCCGGTCATCTCGACCGAGGTCTGCGCGATGTCGTCGGGGATGTCCTGCACGCGCGACAGGAGATTCCGAAACATCTGCTCGGCGTCATCGGGCTCGAGGTTGCGCAGGTCGATGCGCTCGTGGTCGGCGCCCTCGCCCCAGCCCGTCGCGTGGACCAGCATGTCGGGCCGCGCTGCGACGAGCAGCACGACCGGCGACCCGCCGAGCCCGCCCACGATCTCGCTGACCAGGCCGATGGTGTCGCGATCGGCCCACTGCATGTCGTCGAGCACCAGCATCAGCGGCGACTGCGCGGCATCGAGCTCGATGAACCGCCGCAGCGCGACCCGCGCGAGCTCGGTGTGCTGCTTGGGGTTCTCCGTCACCGCGCGCAGGAACGGCGTCACCGGGTAGCCCAGACCCAGAAAGCTCCCCACGAAGTGCAGCATCTCGGCGATCTGCTCCGAGCCCATCACGGTCTTGACCTCGTGGGCGAACCGGAGGCGCGATGCCTCGTCGGGGATCGGCAAGAGCTCGAAGCGGTCGCGCAACAGCGACGCGAGCGCTGCGTGGCGCACGGGATTGCCGTCGCCGTCGCGCTCGGCGGCGCCATGGAACACGCGGCACGGCCGCGCGCGGTTCTGCGCCAGCAGTGGCATCAGCTCGTGAATGAGCCGCGACTTGCCCGTCCCCTGGTTACCGACGACCGTCACCAGCTGCGGCGCCTGGAACTCGATCGCGCGCGCGACGACCTCGGACAGCGTCGCCAGCGGATCGTTGCGTCCCACGAGCGGGCTCCGCACGCGCACGGGCTCCGGCGGTGTGGTGGGCCTCACGACACCGCGCAGACCCGGGATCGGCGGCGGCGACGTCTTTGACCCATGCACTGGAGTCGCCGTCGCCGCTGGCCGGCCCGGGGGACGGGACGCTCCTGTCGACACTGCGATCGAGGTTACACCAACCGCGGTGAGCCGTCCCGGACGTGGCGGTCGTGAGCGATTCGGGTGTATCGTTCCTAAGTATGTGGAGAACCGCCGGCGTGGGGCTCGCGATCGCCTCGATCGTGCTCGCCGCGGGCTGTCCAACCGTGGATCTCGGGGACACGCCCACCGAGATCGGGTTATGCAACCCGGCGGGTGGGCTGCAGTACTTCCAGGACCAGATCTGGCCGAACTACGTTGTGCGCGCGGACCCGATGACGTCGTGCAACCGCGCCGGGAGCTGCCACGTCGCCGGCGGCAACGGGCTCGATTTCCCCAACCCGGTCGACTACCCCAACGCCTACAAGCGCGCGCAGCTCTACCTCAACTGCGGCACGCCCGGCGCGAGCCTGTTCCTCACCAAGCCCCTCGCGGGCATCGATCAGCACGGCGGCGGCGACATCTTCGCGAGCGGCGACCCATCCGTGCAGATCTTCCTCGACTGGTTCCAGTGAGAGCGCCGCTTCCTTTCATGGCGAGAGCGTGTGCGCTCGCAACGCTCGCGGTACTGCTGTGGGCGCGGCCTGCGAGCGCCGAAGCGTACCTGCGCGTGATCGCGCAGCGCGCGCCGGTGCACTCGGGCCCCGCCGGTAGCTATCGCCAGGTGTTCATCGCCGAGCGCGGCCAGGTGTTCCAGGTGCTCGAGCGCGGCACGCGCGACTACTGGTTCAAGGTCGAGCTCGAGGACGGCACCAGCGGCTGGATCCTCGGCGACATGGTGTTCCCGTTCGAGGTCGGCCCGCCGACCGATCTCGGCATCTTCACGCGCATGGGTCAGGCGATCAAAGGCGCGATCCTGGGTCCCTCGCCGGTCGCGTACGCCAACGTGGGTCTATCGTTCTCGGCCGGCGTGCTCGACAAGGAGGGCATGTACCTGCTCCGCCCGTCGTGGCTGATCGATCCGTACTGGGCGGTCGAGGGCTTCGCCGGGCTGTCGCCGCGCTCCGAGAAGGACATCTTCCTCGGCGGCCTGGGCTTCGTGCTGCGCCTGGTCCCCGGCGCGGTGATCGGGCCGTACGCGAGCCTGGCGACCGGCGCCGCGCACATCCGCCCCAAGGCCGACAACTTCGTCGACAAGAAGGAGACGCTGATGGCGCTCGGCGCGGGCGGCGGGATCGAGATCACCTTCAAGAAGCAGATCACGCTGCGGCTCGACGCTCGCAACTGGTCGCTGTTCAACCAGAACCACGCCAACAACGGCCAGGAGTACTCCGGCGGCCTGGCGATCTTCTTCTGAGGAGTCCCATGCGCGTACCCAAGCTCGCCCTCGCCATCGTCGCCGCCGCCGTGCTCGCCCAAGCGGGCTGCGGTCGGCAAGCCGTGCGCGCCGCCGAGAAGGAGTTCCTCGCCGACCAGGTGATGGTGTTCGACGACGATCCGCACGAGGCATCGTCCGACGACCACATCCGATCCAACCGCGAAGGCGCCGCGGGCGGTCACGGTGCCGGAGGCGGTGGATGCGGCTGCAACTAGCAGCGGCGATCGCGATCGCGGCCGTGGTCGCTCCGGCACGCGCCGACGATCGCGCCGAGGTCTCGACCTCGCTGTTCGCCGAGAAGCGCGATGGCGGCAAGGGCGGCCTGACGGTGATCCACCCGCAGGCGGACTTCGGCATCGACCTCGGGCGGTTCGTCACGCTCGACGCGGCGTACTCGGCCGACGCGGTCTCGGGCGCGACGTCGACGATCTACCAGGTGGATGCGGTCAGCACCGCGACCACGTTCTCC
>DATIPJ010000649.1:0-7552 GCA_035472155.1 Kofleriaceae bacterium | reverse complement strand
TCGCCCGGGCGCTCGAAGGACAGGGCGCGGAGGCCGGTGCCGTCTGCGTTGGGAGAGATGGCGGTGAGCGGCGCTTCAGTTGCCCGGGCCGAGCAGGTAGTCGCGCAGGAACCTGACGGCGAGGGTGCCGTGGCTGATCAGGGCCTCGTTGAAGGTGCGCTGCTTGAATTTGGGGCCGACCTTCTTCTTGTAGTCGCGCTCGAGGGCGAGGATCTCGTCGAAGCCGAGGAAGTACTGGCAGAGCTGGGTGGAGTCGAGCTTGGCGCGGACGAGCTTCTTCTCGGCCTGGGCGCGCGGCTGGAAGCCTTGCTCGACCATGAAGCGGATGGCGTCGTCGTCTGTCATGCGGCCGGACTGGAGCTCGATGTCGAGGATGGTGTTGGCGGTGGAGACAAGGTGCTCGATGTTCTTGAAGACGCGGAAGCGATCATTGCGGGCGCCCCCCCAGCCGAGGTCGACCATGAGGCCCTCGCCATAGACGGCCCAGCCTTCGGCCATCGGGCCGCTCCAGAGGACGGCGCGCAGGGGATTGAGATTGCGCTTGGAGTAGAAGTACTGCGTGTGGTGGCCCGGGTAGGCCTCGTGCGCGGCGACCAGCTGCACGGTGTAGTCGTTCTGGCCGCGCAGATAGGATTCGACGCGCTCGGCCGGCCAGGAGGGGTCGATCGGGTCGACGTAATAGGTCGCGTGCCAGGTGGGATTGCGGATGAGGATGCCGGGTGCGAGGTACTCGGCGGCCTGCGAGCCGCGCTTGAAGGCGGGCATCGGGGCGACGCGCAGGGTGTCGCGCGGCGGCAGGGCGAGGAGGTCGTGCTTCTTGATGAAGGCGCGCAGGGCGTCGAGGTTGTTGCCGTGGGCGGCGACGAGGGCGTCGGGCTTTGCGTGGTCCTTGCTGAGCTCGTCGACGACGCGCTGGATGATCTTCTGCTGGGCGGCCGGGTCGGCGGCGGCGTTGGCGGGGATGGGGTCGGTGGGCCAGAGCTTGTGGTGAAGCTTCTCACACTCGACGAAGAGCTGGTGGCGCGATTCGGCGAACACGGTGCGCGCGCGGGCCTCGAGCTCTGCCGGCGTGAGCTTGGTCTGGAGGGCGAGCGGGAATTTCTTGGCGTAGAGCTCGGCGCCGAGGCGCCAGTCGCCGTCGGCGTGCGGGGCGAGCTCGGTCTCGAGGAACTTCTGGTAGCTCGCGAGGGCGGCGAGCGCGCCGGTGAGCGCGGGGTCTTCGCCGACGAAGGCCTTGACCTCCGTCTTGACGAAGTCGATGTTGCCCTGGGTGTTCTTGATCGCCTGATCGAGATAGATGCGCGGGGTGTGGCGCTTGCCGCGCGGATGGGCGAGGGCGGCGCGCGCATCGGCCAGGAACTTCGGGAGGGCGGCGAGCTCGGCAACGACGGACGTGCGGCGGTCGGCGGTCGAGGCGAAGTCGCCGTGGATGATGTCGCTGAGTCGTTGCCCGATGATCTCGCGCGGGTCGTAGGCGGGGAACGAATCGTGGAGGCGCGGGTCCCATTCCCACTCGCGGATCTCACGCAGATAGAGGAGCTCGAGAGCGATGTTATCGGAGACGATCTGCGCGTCGACTCGCGCATCGTTGGCTCGCGCATCGTTGGCGAGGTCGCCGGCCTTGACGATCGCCTCGAGCTCGCGCTGCTGCTCGAGCAGCTCGGCGACGCGCTTCTCCTCGCCGGCCTGGCTCAGATCGGGGAGGGTGCCGTCGAAGCGATGGTCGCCCATGAAGGTGGCCAGGTGGGGCTTGGCGCGCAGCAAGCCCTCGAGGTAGCGCTTGACGAGCGCGTCGAGCTTGCTGGTGTTGTCGCCGGCGGCGGCCGGTGTCGCGAGCAAGAGGACGAACAGGCTCAGGACGGCTTTCGGCATTGCGCCGACGTTAGTCAATCCTCGACGGACCGCAAGGTCGATCGACGCGGCTGCCGCGAACGGCGGTTCGGTCAGCGCGAGGCCGAGGTGCGCGCCGTGCGGCCGACCTCGGTGACGTGGGCGAGCTTCCAGCCGTCGTCGTCGCGCACCCAGGTCTCCTCGAGTGTCACGGTGCCCGGGCGCGTGTAGACCACCGCGCGCTCGGGGGTGACGCGGCCCATCGCCGTGATCTTGCGCGATGCCTGGAGCGGCGAGTCATCGGTGCGGGCGCCGGAGGAGGTCTCGTATTCGAAGTCGGCGGTGCGGCGGGTGCCGGCGAGGTCGGAGGCGATCGTGTCGTCGATCTGGTGCCGCGTGGCCGGGATGTTGGCGGCGCCGCGCGGATGAGCGGTGGCGCAGGCAGACGCGAGAAGGAGGGTGAACAGCGTGAAGCGCATGCTCGGTGGATCCGGACCGGTGCGCGGTGGTGGACAGCATCGACCCGCGTTCTCGTCGAGAAAACGACGCAGAGAGCTTCGTGCGACGTCGCGCGACGCGCAGGGCTCGACGGGCGCGCTTCGCGCGGCGCCCTGCGACCGAGCCGCGTCATCGCGCGCGACGGGCGCGAACGAATGTGCGAGGCGCGTGGACGCGCGAACGGCGACCGGTATGGGCGCGTGGACGCGCGAACGTGACTGGTAGGAGAGAGCGTGGACGCGTGAACGGGGACCGGTGTGAGAAGCCGTGGACGCGTGGACACGAATGGGTGCAACGATCGCGCGGCGACTCGTAAGGTCGATGACGCGCGTGTTGGATATGTCGTACACCGAGCGTGTTTTCCTCGTGATGGAGAGCGGGTCAGGTTTTCGGAAGAAACGTCAGTTTCCCTGAGAAAAGGTCAGTACGTGTCCGGAGTCGAGTGTGGGAGTTGCCGTGAGCGCGACAAAATCGCGGATCGTCCGATGTGCCCAGCTGCGACTGCGCTCATAGTCGCAGCCGGCGTTATCGCCGAGAGAAGGAATCGCCATGCGTAGAACCGCCTCGCTCCGTGCTCGATGTCGTGATCATGGCAACGCACTCGTGATGATGCTTGCGGCCGCTGCGTCGGCGAGCGTCGCGCTGCTCGCGCCCGGTTCGGCCGCGGCGCAGAGCTTTCCGTATCAGGATCCGAGCCTGCCGGTCGCGACGCGGGTCAATGACCTGCTCGGCCGGATGACGCTCGACGAGAAGATCGGGCAGATGACGCAGGCGGAGCGCGGCGCGGTCACGAATGCGCAGATCACGCAGTTCCGGCTCGGGTCGCTGTTATCGGGCGGCGGCTCGGCACCGGCGCAGAACAATGCGACCGGCTGGGCCAACATGTACGACGGGTTCCAGAACGCGGCGCTCGCCACGCCGCTGAAGATCCCGCTCATCTATGGCGTCGATGCGGTGCACGGGCACAACAACGTGGTGGGTGCGACGATCTTTCCGCACAACATCGGCCTCGGCGCGACGCGCGATCCGGCGCTGGTGCAGAGCATCGGGCGCGCGGTCGGCGAGGAGGTCTCGGGCACCGGGATCGACTGGGACTTCGCGCCCTGCCTGTGCGTGGCGCGCAACGACCGCTGGGGGCGCACGTACGAGTCGTTCGGCGAGACGCCGGATCTGGTGTCGTCGATGGCGACGATCGTGACCGGTCTGCAGGGCAGCTCGCTGTCGGCGCCCGGGTCCGTGCTGGCGACGGCGAAGCACTTCGTCGGCGACGGCGGCACGACCGGCGGCATGGACCAGGGCAACACGCAGATCACCGAGGCCGAGCTGCGCCAGATCCACCTGCCGCCGTTCCAGGCGGCGGTGCAGCGCGGCGTCGGCGCCGTGATGATCTCGTTCAGCTCGTGGAACGGCGTGAAGATGCATGGCAACCAGTTCTTGATCACGCAGGTGCTCAAGGGCGAGCTCGGATTCTCGGGGTTCGTGATCACCGACTGGAATGGCATCGATCAGATCGATGGCCAGACCGGGTTCACGGCAGCGGAGGTCCGCACGGCGGTCAACGCCGGCATCGACATGGTGATGGTGCCCGACGCGTGGCAGACCTTCATCTCGACGCTGCGCTCCGAGGTCCAGGCCGGGCGGGTATCGATGTCGCGCATCGACGACGCCAACCGCCGCATCCTGACCAAGAAGTTCGAGCTCGGGCTGTTCGAGCGGCCGCTCACCGACCGCAGCTTCACCGGCACGGTCGGCAACGCCGCGCATCGCACGCTGGCGCGCCAGGCGGTGCGCGAGTCGATGGTGCTCCTGAAGAACGCCGGCAACGTGCTGCCGCTGGCGACCGCGAACAGCAAGATCTTCGTCGCGGGCAAGAGCGCCGACAACATCGGCCTGCAGAGCGGCGGCTGGACGATCTCGTGGCAGGGTGCGGCCGGCGCGACGACTCCCGGCACGACGATCCTGCAAGGCATCCGCAACTCGGTGGCAGCGTCGACGACGGTGACGTTCAATGCGACGGGCGCCGGGATCGACGGGTCGTACCGGGCGGCGATCGCGGTGATCGGTGAGACGCCGTACGCCGAGGGCATGGGCGACCGGCCGGGCTCGATGAGCCTGGACCAGACGGACATCAACACGCTCAACACGCTGCGCGCGTCCGGCGTGCCGGTCGTGGTCGTGCTGGTGTCGGGCCGCCCGCTCGACATCGCCGCGCAGCTGCCGAACTGGAACGCGCTGGTCGCTGCGTGGCTGCCCGGCACCGAGGGGCAGGGCGTGGCCGACGTGCTGTTCGGCGTGGCGCAGCCGGTCGGCAAGCTCCCGATGACATGGATGAGCAGCGTGAGTCAGCAGCCGATCAACACCGGCGATGGCAAGGCGCCGCTGTTCGCATTCGGCTTCGGCCTCAGCTACGGGCCGGCGCCGACGCGCGATCCGTATTCGATGGTGCAGGCCGAGAGCTTTGGCTCGCAGTCGGGCGTCATGCTGGAGAACACCACGGACACCGGCGGCGGGCAGAACGTCGGATTCATCAATCCGGGCGACTGGGTCGCCTATCCCGGGCTGGACTTCGGGTCGTCGACGGCATTGCGCGTGACGACGCGCCGCGCGTCGGGCTCGAACACGACCGGCACGGTCACCTTTCGGCTCGACAGCACGACCGGGCCGGTGATCGGCAGCTTCAATGTCAGCAACACCGGCGGCTGGCAGTCGTGGGGCAGCGTGACGACGAACCTGACTGCGCAGGTGACGGGCGTGCACACGCTGTTCATCACGTTCAGCGGCCCGGGCGGGGACTTCGTCAACCTCAACTGGTTCCAGTTCGCTCGCTGATGCCCGCGCGGCTGCGCCGGGCGCCGTACGTGAAGTAGAGGACGATGCCGAGCGCCATCCAGACCAGGAGGCGCAGCCAGGTCGCGCCCGGCAGGCTCGCCATGAGGGCGAGCGAGACGACGGCCGAGGCGATCGGCACGACGGGCACCCACGGCGTGCGGAACGGGCGCGCGAGGGTCGGCTCGCGGCGGCGCAGCACGAGCACGCCGAGCGAGACGATGATGAACGCGAACAGCGTGCCGATGCTGACCAGCTGACCGAGCACGGCGATCGGCGTGAAGCCGGCGGCCAGCGCAACGATGCCCCCGGTGATCAGCGTCGCCATGTACGGCGTGCGATACGTCGCGTGAACGCGGCCGGCCCAGGGCGGCATGAGGCCGTCTTGCGACATCGACATGAAGATGCGCGGCTGCGCGAGCATCTGGACGACCATCGTCGACGACAGGCCGGCGAGGATGCCGATCTTCACGAGCAGCGACATGGCGTGCATGATGCCGGCCCACGCGCCGCCGGCCGCGGCATCGCGCGCGGCGTCGACGGCGACGGCCATCGGCGCGGGCCCGCCGAGGCCGGGGTAGCGCACCAGACCGACCATCACCGCCGAGACCGCGACGTAGAGAATCGTGCACACCACGAGGGAGCCGAGGATGCCGCGCGGCATGTCGCGCTGTGGATCGCGCGCCTCCTGCGCGGCGGTCGAGACCGCGTCGAAGCCGATGTACGCGAAGAAGATCACCGCGGCGCCGCGCACGATGCCCGACCAGCCGAACTCGCCGAACACCCCCGTGTTGGGCGGAATGAACGGCGCGTAGTTCGCCCGGCGCACGAAGGCCAGCCCGGTGGCGATCACGAGCAGGATGATCGCGACCTTCACGAACACGATGACGCTGTTCACCGTCGCCGATTCCTTGACGCCGCGGACGAGCAGCCAGGTGACGAGCACGGTGATGATCACCGCGGGCAGGTTGAACACCGCGGTGACCGGGCCCGCGGCCGTGGCGACGACGGTGCCGGGGGCGGCGCTGATGGCCGCCGGCAGCTCGATGCCGAAGTCGGCGAGCAAGCTCACGAGGTTGCCCGACCAGCCGACGGCGACGGTCGCGGCGCCGAGGGCGTACTCGAGGATGAGGTCCCAGCCGATGACCCACGCCACGAATTCGCCCAGCGTCGCGTACGCGTAGGTGTACGCCGAGCCGGCGACCGGGACGGTGGCGGCGAATTCGGCGTAGCACAGCGCGGCGAGCGCGGAGGTCACGCCGGCGATCACCATCGAGAGCACGATCGCCGGGCCTGCATTGGCGGCGGCGGCCTGGCCGCTGAGCACGAAGATGCCGGTGCCGATGATCGCGCCGATGCCGAGGGCGATCAGCTGCACGGGACCGAGCACGCGGCGCAGCGTGTGGCCGGTCTGCGACGACGTGATCAGCGTGCCGACGGACTTGGTGGTGAACAGGCTCATCGCGGTCAGGCTAGTGACCGCGCGCGGCCCCGGTCTATCCCGGGACCTTCGCCGGCAGGCCCGCAGGCCCGAAGGTCTGGGAAGGCTGGCAAAGGCCGACGTCGAGGTCGTCGCGCAGCCGGTACGCGTGGTGCGCGGTGACGATGGCGCCGCCGTCGCGCAGGCGGCTGCGCAGGGTGTGGACGTGGCGCGCCGCGAGGTTGGTGGCCTCGGCGCGGTCGACGCCGCGCGGGCCGATGCGCTCGCCCACGCCGACCACGGGCAGGCCATCGCCGCGCTCGAGCCGGTCGGCGACGAGGGCCTGCCACGATGCCGCCTCGTGGCTGCCCGCGCGCAGCGCGAGCCCGCGCGCGCCGGCGTCGACGGCGACCAGCCGGCCGCTGAGCTCCCAGCCGCTGGCGTCGAGCCAGAGCAGCAGGTCGAGCCGCGATGCGAGCTCGCGGCGCTCGGCGTCGGTCGACGAGGCACGGCCGGTGATGCGCTCGCCCGCGGCGCCGCGAGCACTCCACGCGACCGACAGCGCCATCGGGAATGCGGCGTCGACCAGGCGGATCACCGTCGGCACGACGCTGGCCGGAAGGTCGGCCTTGTCCATGACATCGCGCGGATCGAAGCCGGCCTCGACGAGATCGCGGCCGAAGGTCGCGGTGTAGCCGCGCTTGTTCGAGAGGAACCGCACCTGCGGCGGGCGGTCGGCGTAGAGGCCGCGCACGGTGGCGGCGAGGTAGATCGACTCCCACCAGCGGTCGGCGGGCACGAACGGCAGCGTGCTCAGCTGCACGTCCTGCACGAGCAGGCCGCCCGGGCGCAGGTGGCGCGCGATGCGCCGCGCACACGCCGCGAGGTCCCGGGTGTCGCCGGCAGCGAGGGGCTCGATGCCCGTCTCGGTGCCCGTGCCGGCCATCGGCGCCACCAGCTGCAGGGCCGGGTACTGGC